>NZ_QKNW01000003.1 GCF_009663395.1 Halosegnis longus
GGGGGGGGGGGGGGGGGGGGGGGGGGGGGGGGGGGTAGTCGCGAGTATCGTGTCAGAAAGTTGACAACAAGCAGTCTTGCTGTTGGTCGATGGGGACCGGTTCGATCGATTCAGGATTGGTTCGATGGAGATCATCCATCCATCGTCCATCATCCATCACCACGTTCCCCCATCCACACAACGTCGGCACAGAGTAGAGGGGTCCCCTCAGACCACACCCAGTTGTATACAATAACGTACTGGAACACTATAAAGTTGTCGGAACTAGTTCATCGTTGTATCCTACAGGGTGGTGTCGCACACAACCCGTGTTTGGTATACGTCGCTGTCTGCGCGCGCCTTAAAAAGGGACGTGCTGATTACGGATAGAGTGAGTGCCCGTGGTGGGGGGCTCGGTTTTCTCGTATGTCACGTAATCCATTCACAGACGCTGCATCAGGCGTCGCCGAACTGTTCCGGGTCGACGACGAGGCGCAGCCTCGTGATTTCAAGCGCGTCTCAACTGATGCGCGACGCCGACTCCGGGACACAGAGCGCCCTGATGATGATATCACGGAGTATCGTCGGCTGTATGAGACGAACCCCCTGATTTCCACCCCGCTTGACGTGACGATGGACAAGGTGTGGGAGGCAGGCTACTACGTCACAGCTGCGACCGAAGAGATCGAAGAAGAGCTCGAAGAGTTCTCCGAGCAGATCGGCTGGATCGGTGGCAACCAGAAGCAGGACCTGCGCCAGTTCGGCCGTGACGTGATGCTCTCGAACTACTTCGTCCGAGGCACGTTCGACGGCGAGAAGGTCGTCGACGACGACGGGCGCCATCAGGGCCTGTATCCGCTTGGTGTCGAGACGCTTGAAGCCTACACGAAACCCGGCAAGAGCATCTTGCTGGCTCCATCGGACACTGACAAGGATAACGCAGAGACGACAGAGGATGGGAAGGCAGCAGCGTTCATCCAGTTCGACGATGGTATCCAAGCGTGGGGCGACCGTAAGGAGCGCCGATTCACGCGTGAGGAGGTAATTCACTGGCCACGTAAGCCGGACACGAACGAAGTGTTCGGCACGTCCCGGATCGAGCACGTCTACGAGCGTGCGCTCGCACTCGAGGCCAAATACCGGGACAACGACGACGCCATCGCGATGAAGGCATGGCCGATGGTGCTGTTCCAGCTCGGTAGTGAGGAACGTCCGTGGAACAAGAACGAGATGACGGACTTCATGGACAAGTACGACACCGATGAGTTCGGCCCAGGCATGTACCACGGTGTCCCGGGCGATGTCGAGATCCAGGAGTTCGCTGGCGAGACGGCAGACATCGATGATGCAGTGACGAACGACGTCGACACGATTCTCGCCGGGATGCCCGGGCCGAAGTTCTCGCTCGGGGCATTCAATGATGACTCCGTCGGGAACGCGGTTGCTGCATCCCAAGAGCGCCAGTTCCGTCAGCTCGTTCGCGGGCTTCGGCGTGACATCGAAGGGATCCTCACCCAGTATTACCGTGAAGTTGCGGTCAGCTGGGATCTCGTTGAGGAGGGCACGGATGAGTATCGCTCGATCGAACTCCACGTTGGGCGACCGCAGGGTGACGTAGCACCTGAGGATATCAACGGCAACATCGTTCGCTACACGTCGGACGTATCGCCGACACAGCAGGATGGCCCCGGCGGACAAGCTAGTGGGCCCGATGGAGCGATGTCTGACGGTGAGGGTGGCGGGAGCCCAGACCAGGGTGGTCCGAATGCCGTCCCCGATATGGCGAACCTCTCCAGTGCCGAACTGTCAGCGCGTGCATCCCCAGACATGGGCATGTTGGCGGACAACGCCGAGTTGGCTGATCCACGGCTCGTCTCAACGTCGTCCATCGTGTCGACGCTGCTGGACATCTTCCGCTCGCTCATCCCCCAGGTTCGCGACCGTCTCATCGATGAGGTCGAGGGTAGTGGTGACGTTGGCCAGATGAGTGGCGATGATCTCCGTCGCCGAGCAGGTCAACTGTTCGCTGAGGAGTGGGCTGATCTCGGTGGCGACCGTGCAGCGCGCCAGCAGTTCGACACGGTTGCTCGCGACACGTTACAGACGATGCGACAGCCGTCCCACTCTCCGCAGATCTCGCGCGAGTTCGATGATGGATTCCGTGACTTCTCCCGGTCACAGGTCGAGGCATTCCGCGACGACATTCGCGGTGTGATCGGTGAGATTGCGGAGTCGGTTCGCATCCAGCAGGCGACTGGAGGCTCGTGGCCGACGCGTGTCCGCTCCCAGTACAGTCAGGAGTCCACGGAGCAACGACTCCGTGTGATCGCTCACATGCGCGCACAGCGCCTTGTGAACAACACGAAACTCAGTGCCTACCGAGATGATGCGCGCGTCGTTGGCGTCCAGCTGAGTAATCCATGTACGAGCTCGACGACACCGCTGTGTGATTCACTCGCCTGTGAGAGTGATGCAACAGCGATGTTCGATGATGGGGAAATCGGCCCACAGTTCCTCAAACAGACGGAGGCGGGCACGGTCGATGGCTTCACCCCACTCCCAACGGCTCCCCCATACCACTACGGTTGTCGGACGGAAGTCGTCCCAGTGCTCCGCGACGAGTGAGATGGGTCGATTCCCGCGAAGTAGCGTGACGCGAACGTCGGAGAGACGACCGCTACAGGGTTGTTTGTAACCGTTGGGACAGTGAGCCCCCAGACCAGTGTCGGGGCAAATCATGTCCACCGTACTGTTGTCGCATGGGACGCTTCGACCCGACACGATTTCCCGAAGAGGAACCACATGATCTCCCGTTTGTCACTGGTGAGCAGACACTCGAGGAGCTGCTCGATCCGACGGCAACCGAGGTTGGCGACTCGGCCCTCGTGTTCGGACTAGCAGTGATGGACAACGGCGAGAGTCTCCACATCACACCGATCGAGTACGTTCGTCCGGTCGCACGCCTCTATCGTGAGGACATCTCCTCGGTCATGGATCTCCTCTCCGAGCTGGAGTACTACCACACGCTTGTGTGGGACGAGATGACGCCCGATGAGCGCCTGGAGTGCTTCAAGGTAGCAACGAACGACGAGCAACAGGCAGAGTCGAACGAGCACTATCTCTACATCGATGAATCGCTGTACAGTGCGTCATGAGAATCACCGCCTACCGCATCGCTGAGCTCGAAACGAAGTACAATCAAGGTGATCTCGTATCGCTGTCGAAGGGTGAGCTGGACGGAATGGTGGCCGAAGTGCAGGCTGTCCACACTGATCCATTCAAGCTGACCCAAGATGGTGACACGTTCCAAGCATCGACATCGTCTCCGAGTTACGTTGTCAGAACGGACGACGGGAGCACGTTCGTCGTGAACGCCGGCGTCCTCGATAAGCTCCCAGAAGAGGAGTATACGACGTACGACGCATAGCTGTCGTGCTCCTTTATAGGGAGCTTGGTGACTACGGATGAAGTGAGTCCCACCGGGGGAGAGACCGTCGCGCCCTCCTATGTCTTTCGACACAGTAGACTATGCAGGTGTTGGCACAGCGACGCTTACGGCGTCTGAGCTAACAGCTGGTGAGTCACACACGATTCACGGCATCGCTATTGCACCCGGCGACGTTACGCACGGGAAGTCTGGCGATGTCAAGGTCTGGACAGCGGAGGGACTGGAGATGGCAGCGGAGACGCTTGCCAACCAACCGCTCGTTCGTGATCACCGGAACACGGCTGAGGGGAAGGTCGGCACTGTCACCGAGGCATCGTTCGCGCCTGGTGTCGGTGTCATCTATGAGGCCGAGATTGCAGCCAACTACGCTGAGCTCGCCGAAGACGTGCAGAATGGCGTGCTCGAAGTGTCGGTCCGTGCCCTCCACCCCGAGACCGAGCACCTCGAACAGACCGAGGAAGGCTACTACGTCGTTGACGAGCTGGTGTTCGACAATCTCTCGCTTGTCACCAAGGGAGCGTCCCCGTCGAATACCGCCAATCCGGGCTCACATCCACAGTTCGACGAGGCTGTCGCGATGGCAGCGTCTCCGGACACGGCTGGTGAGTCCTGGAGCACGGCGACACTGGCTCGCCCAGCAGGCGATGTCGCAGACGTCGAAGCAGAGCTTGACGAGCATGAGATGCGTCCGGACTTCGTTGCCCCCGCATTCGCCGAGGGCGACATGGTCCAGTGGCAGGTCCGTCCGGGCCTGTTCGGACGTGTCGACTACATCCATCGCGAGCGCAAGGTCCTCGAGGTTTCGATCTACGAGGAGATGGACGGTGAGCTCGTCTACACCGGTCACACGCTGAATCCTGCCTACACGGATGTCGTCCACATGGACGACGATGACTATCCGGGCGACGGTCCGGGCGAGCAGATGGACGGGAAGCAGCGCGAGCTCGACGGTGAAGAAGAGGCCTCCGGAGACTACGGTAGTGGGAGCGATGTTCCCGACGAGTATCTCTTCGAGACCAAGGAGGCAGCCATGGAGAAGGCCCGCGAGATGGGCCTCGATGATGTCCATGAGATGGACGGCATGTGGATGCCTGGTGGTGACCACTCGGCATTCACCGATGCTGCTGACCTGGCCGACATGTCTGCCCTCTCTAGTGGCACGCAGGTCATGTGGGAGACGCAGGGCTCGCCGGCCTACGGAAAGATCCGAGAGACGGTCGGTGACGACGGTGAAGTCACCGAGTCCGACCTGACCTCGACCGATGGTGATGGTGACAGCACCGTCGTCAACGGTCCCGCAGCGATCATCGTCCAGTACGAGGCTGGCGACGATGGCTGGGACGCTCGGACCACCGATAGTGGTGCGGAGTTCACTGTCGCACACGAGCTGGATGCACTGACCGTCGTCGACTCCTTCGAGGAGAACGCGCTCGAACGTGCGTACTTCTACGATGCTGAGTTGGCCGACGATGATGACGAACTCGACCAGGTCTATTCAGACTGGTCGGACGCAGTCAACATGACTGCCTCCTCGCTCGAGACGTGGAGTGAGCACCCATGTGCTGACGAAGGGTCGACGGACCCGTCCGCTGTTCGCAAGCGGAACATGAACCTCCTGACGACTGACAAGTCTGACTGGGGGAGTGACGAGATCAGCGATGCGAAGCGGACGATCTCGTTCATCGAGCGGATGTCGGCGTCGGAGAACAAGCCCGACGATCCGAAGGGAGGCAACGTCGGAACCTGCCCGAGTGAGTGGGCAATCAGCCTGCTCAACTGGGCGTACAATCCGTTCGACTCGATGCCGGGCGGTGACCCCGATCCGGACACTGAAGAGAACAGCGTCAACACTGGCGACGTTCCGATGGACGCAGCGCAGATGTCGAGCAAGACGGTTGCCGGCGTCACGTTCATCGACACCAAGGGTGGGAAGCTCGACGAGTCGGAGATCCCGAACGACGGCTTCGAGCCCCACTACCTGTTCCCGGCCGAGAACAAGTCCGATTCCTCGTACCCAGTTGTCGATAGTGACGGCATGCTTCGTCGTGGAAACGTCGAGGCTGCACATGATCTCGGCGCTCGTGGAGGCGTCAGTGACTCCGAGTTGTCGGAGAAGCTGCAGGCCCTCAACGGTGAGTTCGACGATCAGCCACTCGACGAGGAAGAAATGTCGCGTTCGACCCAGCACGCGCTGCCGGTCGCTTCTGTTGCAACTCTGTCTAGCCATGACCCGGCTTCGGCGAGTGGGCAGGGGCAACATTCCAACGTACCAATGAAACAGATCAACTATCAGAACGTCGACGAGGAGGAACTCGAGAGTCTCGAGGACCCCGTCGTCGTCGAGTCCGAAGAACTGGAGGCCCTCTCGGATGAGGCCGACGGTCAGGAAACGATCGAAGAAGAGCTGAGCGAACTTCGCGAGAAGTTCGATGATGAGCGTGAGGCGCGCGAGCGTCTCGATGAGCTCGACGAGGAGCATCTCGAAGCGGTCGAAGATGCTGACGAGCCGGTCGTTCTCGAAGCCGAAACGCACGAAGAGCTCGAATCGCTCGTCGAGGAGACGGGTGAGCTGTATGCGGAGGAACTCGCTGGCCACACCGCATTCTCGGCTGAAGAGCTGATGGACCGGTTCCGACCGATGGAGCTCGCCGACAAGGTCGAAGACACCGACGGCGCGTCCATCGCTGACGAACTCTCGGAGTCCGATCCGTCCGATCCGAAGGGTGGCTCGGCTGAGTCCGAGGAACTCGAAGAGATCTCGGACGACGGAGAGTCCGAGGAACTCGCCCAGAAGCGCGAGGCGTTCGCCCAGACCCTCGAAGCCAATGGCTGGGAGAAGCAGGCCGAGGAGCTTCGAGAGGGCGAGATCGACCTGGACGACGTCCAGTCGTAACCACCGCAGTAACACAACTTTTCCACACACATGAGTCAGGATGCAGGCGACAAGTCCCGTCAGACCGGACTGTCCGACACGTTCACGAATAGCACGGATGCGACTATCCCCGCAGGCGCTGCGGTCGTCGTAACCGGAGAAAACGAAATCGCGCCCGCGGATGTCAACGGTGCGGGTGGCGATGTCGACGCAGTCGTCGACAGTGCGATCCCGCCGGGTGAGCACGGTACCGCACACCTTTCTGGAGCAATCTGGACGCGTCTCGCAGACGCAGTCAATGCCGGCGACGATGCCGGTGCTCCCGACAGTTCGTCCGGTGACTCCACGCCGGGCGAGCTCGAGGCTGGCGGGGACCGCCCCGTTCTCGAGACGGCGACCGACACGAACGGTGTCTACATCGGTCGTGTCCTCGTCAACTGATAGTTTTCTGATCACCCCCACCTCCCCGCTTTCAATTTTCCACCAATGAGTTCACAGACCCCCGAAGAGCTGTCCGTCAACTTCGAAGACATCGACGGCACGCTCAGTCAGCCAGTCCTCCGCAGCCGTGTGGAGGAGATCGTTCAGGAAACCCTCCACTACCGTGAGGCCTTCCGGCCGTACGATGCGACCGGCATTCAGTCGAATGTCGTTCAGATGCCCGTCCCGAAGGACGAGATGGGCAGTCCGAAAATCGTCGGCGAGAATTCCGAGTTCCCGCGTGACCAGGAGCACTACGAGCTGGAAGTCCTCGAGTTCGACAAGTACGGCTTCGAGGTCCAGCTGTCGATGGAAGCGCAGGCGGACTCGCAGAGTAACCTCGTGGCCAACCAGCTTGACCGTCAGGCCGAAGAGATGGCCGAGGAGATGAATCGCCAGGCCTTCCTGACGATTCAGAACGCCATCGGCGACGATGTCTATTCCCAGGATGGTGCCGGCTCGAACGGCGTCATGGAGTTCTCGGACATCCTCGCTGGTCGTGAAGCGCTCATGCAGCGTAGCTACAACCCGGACCTCCTCATCGTCGACGTTCCGGGTGTCCACGACCTCATGACGGCCGACAACTTCCTCGATGCGACTGACCAGCAGTCCTCGATGCGTCGGTCCGGCTCGCTCGGTCGGACGGCCGGATTCGATGTGATGGAGGCCGACGACGGTCTCAACATCACCGGCAACGACAACCCGGGCGCGGTCATGATCGACACGAACTACTTCGGCTGGGAGGGCGAGCGGACGCCCATCACGGCCGAGGAGTACGACGAGAAGCGCAACCAGTCGGACATCTACCGCCTGTTCAACCGCATGGGCTGGCTCGCAACCCAGTCCGATGCTGGTGTCATCATCGAAGGGTAGCCCCTTCGGTGTCGGTTGCAGCAGTCACAGCGGTTCACCCCCATTTTGTCGCACATGGTTTCGGATCCATCTCGGTACTCTCCACGGTACGTCGGACTCGACGAGATTCCGACAGATACGACCGAGAGCTATGACACCGAAACGAAGCGCCGTGCGCTCTACCGTGCCGAACCGGCCTTTGAGTCGGATATCAACGGTGGCGACCCCATCCCCCAGGAAGATCTTACGCAACTCCACACGGTTGCGGTTGCAACGCTCGCGACGTTCGAGCTCGTCCAGGGAGCCGTCTCACCCGAGTCGGCAACGCTCGGCGATCTCGTCGATGATGGCGAACGCCGAAGCGAGTATGCCCAGCAGTTCAAAGACGAGTACGATCAGTATGTCAGCCGGATCAACAACACGAGCGACGAGCCTGGCAACGACGCTGTCTACTATGGCTCTACGTCTGCCACGACTGATTCAGTCGCAACGGGAACCCGGAGTAGTGGCGGAATGGAGCGTCGGTATCCCTTCCGACGTGACGATCGCTTCCCAGACGACTGATGTTCGACACTGGAGTGACAGGGCAGGTGCAGTTGGAGCTGCTCGAAGAGGGGATCGAGGATCTCGAAGATCGTCGAGGCTCGAATTCCATCCAGTCAACTGTCAGTCGTCAACTGTCGGCCTCACTGCTTGAGACGGTCCTTCCCTCGGCACAAGAGCGGGCACGGAAGTACGTCGGTGAACACGCGTCCTCGATCAAACCGGCTCGATCCGCTCGTGAAGGGAACCGACACGCTGTCGCACTCAAATCCGATGATCCGGTCGTCTCGTCCCACGAGTTCGGCTCCGGTGTCCACGGTGGAGCTGGTGCATACCGGATCGACCCCGGCGGGGACGATGAAGCACTGACGTTCGATGGTGCTGATGGCCCGGTCGCAGTCAGCTATGTTGTCCATCCCGGTGTTGAGGGCAAACGGTTCCTCGCCCGCGAGATGGACGATCTTGGCGGTGACGTACTCGGTGAGATTGCCGATGAAGTTGGCGACACAATCGGGGACGCAATTGAATGACAGATATCGAGACCATCCTCACGAGCATTGCGTCGGTGCTCAATGAGCACGATCATATCCCGAATGATCTGTCCTACTCGGTTGTCGAACTCGACAAAGAGGGCCAACACCGCGACGTGGAGCTGCCTGTACTCGAATTGAAGCTCGTCCGGGCCGAGAAAGACGAGTCACGCAATACGACTGCAGTCGGTGACGTGACCGACGAGAACGAGAATCACACCGGGACAGAGCACGAAGACTGGTGGTCGGCCGTCGTCTACGCCGATATTCTCACCCCAGCTGGACAGTCCCCGCCGGCCCGAGCAATCGGTACGGAGGTCCGCGACGTGCTCAAGATCTACGACACGTCATCCCTCGACCAACCGCTTCCCGATCCATCGGGTGAAGGAATCCTCTCGGACATCACGTCGTTCACCAGATCCGAGATTTCAACGCAGAACGATTTTTCACTGTCCCACTCCCTTCGTGGTGACCGGACTCGTCTCGAGATCGACTACGAAGACGCCTACACGTCGAATGAACTGCTCGGTGACCAGCCGTTCATCGAGTCGGTCGATGTCGGTGAGATCGACGTTCAGGACTAATTGTCGCAGTCGGGCGAGCCACTGTCGCACGCCCGAGCAGCGTAGTAAGTAACCGATCGGCTGTGCCTGCCAGCCGATCGTTGTCTCCGCAGGCACTTTTCCACTTCATAGATGGTAACGACATACTCGAGCTCCGGCGTTACAATCGGCACCGACTCTGGGTCGGTTGCTGATGTGTTCGTCGGGCGAGAACAGTATCTCATCCTCCTGGGCGTCGGGAACGACAATGCGTCCGCTCCGGCCAACACGGTCGAAGAAATCGCATCCCGGTCCGGGGCAGAGCAGCAGTTCGGTTCGGGTTCGGACATCGCAACCGCATATGCCCGAGCCCGCGCCAATGGCGCAAATCCGGATTACGTCAAGGGAATCCGTGCTGAGACGACTGAAGCCGTCGAGTCGTCCAGTTCGTCCGCAACGGGCACCCTCGCCGATGCACCGGTCGTTGGTGGTCGAGGGACCGTCAGCGTCACCGACACCGGCGACAGTGTTGAGCTGACGCCGATTCCCCGGTATGAATCCCCGGTCGACGCTCCGGACGACGAGGGCGTCTTCCACTACAACCCGAACACGGGCGAGTGGGCGACCGCGAGCTCGGGGAGCTACGACATCACGTACGACCATGCAGACTGGGCATCTGCAGCTGACGCCCTGTCTGCAGGACTTCGTGAGAACGAGTTCGCAACGGTATTCCCGCTCGTTGCGAGCGACGACGTCAAGACGACGCTCGATTCGGCCGTCGGCGACATGCGGAAAGACCAGGTCAAGCTGGCAACGCTGTTCGCTCCGGCAGAGCCGAACGAGACGACCGATGACGGATACGCGACGCTCGATGGTGTCAGTTACGAGGCACCCGTCGACTCGGACTACACGTTCCTCTACGCGCCGGCGTCGAAGCGAGACGCGCCGGGTCCGCTCGAAGGGTTCGGCTTCGCTGGCGACCTCGCTGGCAAGGCAACTGGTGCTGACCTCGACGAGCCGATCTACGGTGACCGGCTGATCAGCGAGTCCGAACTCGGTGATCGCAACGTCAACTCGGCGGATGTCGAAGAGATCCGAGCCTCGAACGTCATCCCGCTGAAGAACGCCAACGGTGTCAAGCTGAAAGACAACCAGGCCAGCTTCGAGATGCCCGGAGACGGGACCGAGTGGGAGCGCGACTACTTCACTCGACGCGTCGTCGACGTGGTCATTTCCCTCGCGAATCGGATGAGCGGGGACGCACTCGGCGGACTCGTTGACGACGACTCGATCCAGGACCTCCAGGAGCAGCTCGTCGTCGGCCTCGACGACCTTCGACAGCTCGGTATCCTCGAACCGCGGGGCCAGACGGTCGAAGTGTTCGAGAAAGACAACAACACGGTCGGTGTCGACCTCGCGATCACGCCAGTGGGCGTGACGAAAGATGTCGACGTTCAGCTGACCGTCGCGGTCTGAACACCGCACATTTCTGACTTTTCATGGTAACCAAGACAACCCACGAGGAGCGCGTAACGGGCCAGAGCGCGACGCTCAAGTTCAGTGACCCGAACGCTGGTGGCACTTACGAGCTCCCCTTCGAGAACGTTTCCTGGTCCCGAGACATCGGCACGACCAGTACGCAGCACAATGGCTCCCTGAAGGAGGTCAAAGCGACGACCTCGATCACCTTCTCCGGATCCTTCGAGTACTCCGGTCGAAACTACGATGCGCTGAATGCGCTCGTGTATGGTTCGACGGCGAACCCGACCGGGAGTGCCGAAATCGAATCGCATCGCCCGGTTCGCGGAACGCTGTCGGTCACGGAGGAGGTCCGTGGCCCAGACGGCGAGACGACGACCTACACGTACACCTTCAAGAATGTCCAGGTCACCTCCACCTCGCGGGATCTGCCCGCGACGGACTTCGCTTCCACGTCGATCGACTGGGAAGCGGAAGACATGATCATCACGAAGGACGGCGCCAAGCCCGGGTCGAGCTACGGCTACTGAGTCCCGGCTCAGTATTCCTCCATTTTGTCGCACATCGCCCCACTGTGGGGGCGCGACACGGCCTCGCCGTGACCACAGGACAGGAGATTACTACTATGCAGGAAGTAGAAGCACTAGACTTCATGACCCGCGTCGTCGACGACGACGGCGCACAGGGCGAACGGCGCGAGAAAGTACTCGAAGCAGCTGACGGGGCAGCACTCACCGTCGAGCTCGTCGAGGTTGACCGGGGCTACCTACTGGACCAGGTCCAGAAGTTCCCCGACGACATGCTCGAAGCGCTCACCGAGGCGGACGATCCCGAAGAGGCAGAGCGCCGGGCAGAGGAAGAGAATGTGATGAGTGGCCTGGATGGATCGACGATCGATGCGTTCGAATCCATCTGTGCGCGCGGTATCGAGCACAAAGATCTCACCAGCCAGCACATCGAGCAGATGGTCGGTGCCTTCGGGCTCGAAGTGCTGTTCCCGATCGGTGCAGAGATCATGGAGATCTCGATGGGAGATGACGGTGGCGTGACGGATTTTCACGAACCCAACTAGGCCAGGAGCTCTTCACGGCTAATCAGTGTGGATACCACTTCACCATCACTGAGCAGCAGGAGTGCTCGGCGTGTCAGGCCACAGGCAGCCGTGTCTGGCGTCCAGCGTGGATTCCGGACGAGGAGCCCACATCCTACCGTGGCCGGCTTACGCACGCACTGGGGCGCGCTCTCACCGTCGAGACAGCGTGTCCGGAGTGTGGTGGTACTGGGGAGATCGAAGTCACCCGCGATCGGACCCTCGATGAGCTAACCGGACTCCAGCGGGAGTTCCTGTTCCACGGTTGGGCAGAACGCCAAGAGGGTGGCGAGGAAGCACAGCAACAGAATCACCCCAACGCTCAAGCCCAGGCCCGTGGCGCAGGCGTTGGCGGGGCCCCATCAGCAGGGTCCGTCCCACAGAGCCCGTCTCCATCTGGCTCCCCACCATCTCCACGGCGCCACTGAACTCGCGATATGATTCCTGACGAAAATAAACTCGTCCAGCTCGTCGTTAACGCGCGTACAAAGGGTTTCTCTGCTGCTCGAAAGCAGATCGACCGGATGAAGGACGAGGTCGATGATGCCGAAGAATCACTCGACCGCGTGGCAAACACAGCGAAATCGTCAGTCGCTGATGTTGCTCGGATGGCCGAGGAGACGGCCGACGAGACGGAAGAGCTGGCCGACTCGTTCCGCCAGAGTGCCAACGCTGCCGATGTTGCTGGAACCGGGCTCAAGGGCCTCCAGTCGGAACTTGCCTCGACTGAGCAGCTGCTCCACGAGGCGAAGGAATCCAACGACGAGTTCAGTAAGTCGTTCAGACGTAACGTCGCAAATATCGCTCGCGGGTATCGAGACCTCCCGAATCTCGACGATGTCGATAACATTCACCACATTCGGGAGCTATTCCGCGATGCAGACCAGGACTCGATTCACGACCTTGCCGAGCGGATCGACGTTTCTGAAGACATCGATGAATCACGGGAGAACGTCAATGACGCCATCCGTGAGTACAAACAAGCGCTCGGCTCGCACGACGGTTTCGGTGAGTTCGACTCACTTCGCGAAGGTAGTGACATCGACCCGGACGAGCAGACGAACCCGATAGACGACTATCGGGATCTCCGCGACCGGATGACGTCCGTCCTCGGGGAAGATGCACTGGACTATGAGTTCATGAAGTCGGCCTTCGGGTCCGATAAGTTCCGTGACAACCCGTTCGAGACCGGAAAACCGCCTGTTGCGAATAAGACGATCAGTGACCTCGCCCAGGACGCTGGCGTCATGGACGAGGCAGCAGAGTTCCTTGCAGAAGATCTCGGGACCAACGACGCGAATGCGTTTACGTCAGGGGCCATCGGAAAGCAGGCTGCATCCAGTCTGAACCAGAACGATACCGGGCCTGCGAGTGTGGAGGGGGTCGTAGAGACCTCTGTGGGCTCACCGCTCGATGATGAGTCTGCCTCGTCCATCGAGCTTGAGGAGTTCCGGGACATGGTCGGTGAGGAAACGCTCACACAGATCAGAGAGTCTCGGCGTGAGTCCATCCAAGAAGAAATCGATGCGCTCAAAGAGGGCACAGATCTGACCGAGAGGGACCACGACCGTATATCGGAGCTTCGGCAGAAAAAGAAGCGAGTCCCCTACGAGGCGCGGATTGCGCGGGAGCTGCGAGACGATGTGCAGACACTAGAGTCGGAGATGCGCGACTTCGACGGTGTCGAAGAGGCAAAGCGTCAGCTCCGGACGGAGATGCAGAACATCGTCGACGATGCAGACAGTGACACCGATCTGATTCGTGCGATGCGTGGGATGGGCGTCACTGATGAACAGGAAGACGCCCGGAAACTCGACCAACTGGACCTGTTCTCCCAGATGGTCGGCGACTTCAGCGATGAGACACATCGCCATGAAGTCGACCCTGACCGAAGTCGGAAGCCACCCGGTGCAGCGTGGTTCCAAGATCTGTTCAACCAGATGGACCGTCGGAACTGGTCCGAAGACGGGCTCGAGTATGAAGTTGACCGCTTCTTCAAAGAGAAGGTCAGAGACTCAGACGAGAGTCTGCAGGACTACCAGCGGACCAAGAAGAGTGATGAGACGACGGTTCGTGACGACATGCTGGAGACGGTCCAGCGGATTCGTGAGTTCACAGATGACGACGTTGTTGATGCACTCTTCGAGAATAGCTTCGCTGACAACGACGCATCACGTGACGTCAAGAAGCAAGACCTGTTCGACGATCTCGATATTGATACAGGCAATATCCGAGACTTCGTCGATAGCGACGCGTTCAAGAACATCGCTACAGAGGACCTCGAAGAGTTCATCGACATCCTCCGCGAGTATCCAAAGGTTGCAGAGGAGCTCGCTGATGTCGATGATGGCTACGTAATCAGTGCGCTCAACGATCTCGATGTCGCTGAGCACGAGCAGTTCGTCAGCGATCTCGAGGATAACGACAGCGGACTCGCTGGGATGTACAGTGAGTTCGCAAAGGGCAACGCCGTTTCGCCGAACAATACGCCCGATGCGATTCGTGACCGCGTCCGTGAGCACCTGCAGTACACGCGTGGTGGCGCAGCCGAGGGTGAAACGTCGATCACACACGGCACCGTCTCGATCATCAGTGACGCGATCGAGGATGTTGTCCCCGGGCTGACCGACGAGGATGAATCGTCGATCACGATGTCCGGCATCCCGCGCGAACTGCTGAATGCGCAGTTGTTCGCCAACATGATGGAGACGGACAACAAGATGGCCAAGCAGCAGATCTCGGACATCATGGGCCGTGTCCAGCGTGGGGACTACGGTGACGCCACGTCACTTATCGAGACCGGCCAGTTCAAGGAGGAGTTCAGCCGTGACGTTGAGACGAAGATGTCGAAGATCTTCGACGACGATCGCCTGCCAGGCGACATCAGTGAGGCAGTCCGAAGATCCCTGACAGATTCCCTGGACAAGGACAATATCGACACTGTCGATGATATCCTGCAAGATGCGACCGAACTGTACAACATCGGCCACGCCGGGGCCGACGTTAGCGATGTTACGCGAACCGAGTCCGATCGCGTCACGCAGGAGGTAGCAGATAGCCTGAGTGACACCTACGAGAAGCTTCTCACTGAAACGGTCGGGCCAGAGCTTCTGGACTCGATGCGACAGGCCAACTACGTTGAGGGCAAGACACGCGAGGAGATCCAGGGCGGACTCGGCGACGTTCCGTTCATCCCGAGTAGCGATCGCGCGATCCGTGCAGGCCGTGATGTCCAACGCCAGCGCGACGGTGAGGCAATCGGGATGCAGTCTACCCGAAGCGGACTAATGAGTCTCATTCAGGGCGTGTTTTCCGGCCTGAGTGGACGCAAGGAGACAGCAAAGACGTACAAGCGTGTCGAGAATGGTGTCGACGCTCTCCGTGGGTCGATCAAGAAGCTCATTCCGGTCCTCGGGATCACGTCGGCCAACCTCGGTATGTTCAACGTCCAGATGAGCCGGGCCGGTGTGGTCATCATGGGCCTCGGTTCGATGATCGGTGCTGCTGGTGGAGCTGTCCTCGGCTTTGCGACTGCACTGACGGCAGCGTCGGCTGCTGCTGCTGGCTTCATGGCAGTCGGCGCGCTCGGCTACCTGGAGCAGATGGAGGAGAACCTCGCTGGCGTCTCCAACAAGCAGGAGGCGATGGAGGAGCTCACCTCACAGCTCCAGGAAGCAGCGATGGTTGCGATCGAGCCACTCCAGAATACGACTGTCAACGGGATGAACTCGATCGACTTCTTCATCGCGTCGGTCCGCAACGGACTGCAGATGCTGAACTCGGCGTCGATCACCGCAAGCAACATTCTCGAATCTGATTCCGGGAGTGAGTTTGTTGCGGAAGTTGGCGATGCGCTCACGACTGGTGACGGTGGGCTTGGCCGTGCATTCCAGAACAGTGCATCGAAACTACTCCCCGGTATCACCGACATGATTGTCGGGTTCGCAGAGTCACTGCCAGATCTCATCAACGGCATGACATCGGTGGCCAACATCCTCGGGAATGCGTGGGGGCCAGCAATCGACAAGACGCTCAGAATGTTGCCGATCCTCATCACCTACGGTGTTGGCTTCCTCTCGATGATCGGCCGGCTTGCTTCGGTGCTACTCACTGCTACATGGGCAATCACCGCGACGACGGATGCCCTCGGCAACTTCATGCAGGCAACGATCAATCTCATTCCCGGCCTTGACGTTGAGATTGATCTGACCCGACAGCTGGCTGGTGTGCTCGGGCTGGTGGCTGGTGCATACTACACCCTCCAGCTGTTGAAGTCCATCCAGATCGCACTCAACAGTACGATCATCGGAACGATCTGGGCGAAGGTTGCAGCCTACGTTGCCCAGAACACTGCTCTGGGCGCTCTGATTACGAGCAACCATCTCTACTCTGCGTCGATGATGAAATCACTCGCTGCAACGGCAGCCTCAACGGCTGCTGCCTATGCCCGATCTGGAGCACTGTATGCACTCGCTGGGGCACAGTGGGTAGCAACGACCGCGACAGGTGCGTTTACGACAGCACTGAGCGTGCTGACTGCCCATCCGATCATCTTCGCGATTACGGCCATCATCGCTGTCCTCATGGCACTGTATGTGGCCTTCAACGACGTGTCGGGGATCGCTAAAGCATTTGACGGCTACCTCGAGAAAGTCGAAGATCGGTTCATAGGCCTATTCAATTGGGTTGAGAAGCTGGATAGTGGCCTGACCGGACTTGGCGTAACGCTCGATGGGATTGGGCCGAAGTTCGACAAGCTCGGTGGTGGCTTCCTTGGCTCCGCTGGGGGCTCTATTGGAAGCAAGCTGAGTAGTGTGGGTGGCGATGCGCTGGGTGGTGGGCCCGGTGCTGGTGGTGCAGGACCATCCCCGGGCGGTTCCGCCGGTATCGGTGGCGGAGGTGTGGGCCCAGCTGCGATGGCTGGTGGAAGAGGCACACAGCAGATCATCCTCAAGCTCGGTGGCGATCTGGACCGTGTCGTCGGCGATATCGCCAAAGATGTCGTCAGCGGGCAGGTCGGGTCGTCGATCGACTACTAACTCTCGCTCCGACGTTCCCGGTTCGTCGCATGGACAGGCTACCACGTTCAGCTACGGGTGAGTGCAGTGGGTGACATTCCGGTCTCTGATCCGCAGAAAAACAAGCGGATGGCAGCATACCTCGCGACGACCGAAGCCTCTGGTGGGCCGGTTCTCGAATTCAAGGAAGCATTCGATGATCCACTCGTTTCACTCAGCCAAGAGAAAAGAACTGTCGAGCATGATGTAATCAGTGGTGCAACGGACGACGATGAGTATGTCGTTCAAGTGATGGGTGAAAAGCCAACGGAGATCACGATTACGGCCATCATCACCCAGTCCCAGGTTGAGACTGCACGGGAGTTGACTAGTCGTGACATCATAACTGTTCACACGACAGAATGGATCGGGGTAGCTGCTCCCAACAGTATAAGCATCGACCCACGGCGTGAGAAACACAATGGGAACTGGTTGTACGATGTGACATACGATGTCACTGAGACGGAGGAGTACCTCGATTCCAGATATGATGAGGAGGCCTAACGATGCCAACAGTACAGACCATCGATCCAGAGTTCAATTTTACAGGCACTGGACGATTTAGTTGGCTCACAGACGAACAGGCCGATGAAGCGCGGGACGTGTCGACCGGGCAAGATCGGACAGATGTCGGTGTAACTCCTATCGAAGATCTCGAAGACGCATTCGGACTGACGAAGATCAAGCTGGAGCGGACATATGCTGCTGGGGGCTCAACCTGCGAGCTGACTGGCCATGTCCCATATGAAACGAATACTGGGTTCCTCAAGCAGGCCACACAGCCAGACGCACACCTGTACCTTGAGCTCGATCTACGAGTCACGACCGACTCGGAGGAACAAACGTCTGGCCGGCTGTTCACCGGTGAGATGACAAAGGCCACACTCAACGAAGAGCAGCTGCTCACCCTGACGTTCACCGATAAGCGATATCAGCTGAACCAATACGGCGTTGAGCTCAACACGAAGAAAGGCGATGCGACTGTCGATACCATCGTCAGGAATATTCTTCGCGATGCTGGCTTTTTCCCGAATGATGATTTCGTCATCAACATCTCAGACCCAGTGACGGTGAACAGTAACTACGGGAAGGATGGGAAGGCGACACTAATCAACGTCCTCCGGGATCTTGCAGAGCAACAGGATGCGATGTTGTGGATCGATGAGTACAACACCATCCACTTCGTCGACCAACAGTCTCGCGAGAAAGAGGTGTACATGCCGATGGGCATCATCTCGTACAATGCTGGCCAGGGAACAGCAGACACGAACAGTGTGATCGTGAATACACCACACGATGACACTGGACTGAATCCGTGGGGCGCAACGACAAGGGAGATGTCACAGGGCAGTGCAAGCGTCAAGCCCGATAACCAGCCTGAAGCAACTGGGAAGAAGCTCACTGACAACAATGTGTCTGCAATCGGAGCACAGAACCGAGCACAGAACCGACTCGCGACACAGCAGATGGCGACCGACTCTGGTGAGCTCGAGATAGTCGGCGACCCGCGTATCACGCCACTCGACCAGATTCAGATCGTTGATCCGCCGGTTGCATCACCAATCGGCCCTGGAACGTACACGGCCAAGCGTGTGACACACAAGATCAGTGCCTCGAACGGGTACACGATGAATATCAGTCTTGGAAAAGACATCGAACAGATATTCCAGTCGATCTACAATCAGAGCGATGTGAACAAACAGGAGCCGAAGGAGGGTTCACTCTGGAGTAAGCTTAACCCGAGAAAGTTCAAGCTCAACGCCAATCCGTTCACGTTCGCACCCATTGAGTTCGGTGAACGCCTCGTGAATGAGAACATGAGAAATCTCAGGAAGAGCTATCAGCTTTCGACTGGCAATTTTGAAGCATTCGATGACGAGGATGACGACGATTCGGACACCAATTCATGAATGGGCAATCACTCGGAACGGTACTTCGTAACGACCGGAAGCAACAGCGCTCGTCGGCAGTGCTGTGTAACGTCACGACCGTCTACCCGCATGAGGAGCCGACGGATCCACCCCTACAGGTCGATGCTCGTGCCCGAGATTTCTCCAGTGAGTATCGAGGCATCCCCGTGGCAGCTAGCGGGCAACACGGTGCCGTCGCCGTGCCACAGGAAGGCGACTTCGTCTGGATCGACCAGATCCAAAGCGAAGGGACATCGTTGGCTGTGACCGGCATCGTCCATACCAATCCCGAGAACGAGCCAGTTGCACGCAGTGGCCAGTTCCGACGCGAGTTCGAGCGCCCCGATGGAGAGAATCTGTACATCGAAGCAGAGCGCCGGGACCACGCCGGTGGGACGCCCGACACTGTCAGATTCGCACTCAAGCCAGACGGGCTGAGCGATCCGACGACGGAGATCGCGATCGACGACGCTGGTGAGACGACTGATGTCTCCATTGTTGGAACCGGCGACCTGTCGATCGACATCGATGGCGACGTGACGGTCAACGCTGACGGCCAGATCACGCTTGGTGAGGATGCTGCCGAAGCACTTGCAGCGTGGGACCACCGGCATACGTTCAGTGCGACTGACTCTGCGGGCAACTCGGTGTCTGGCACGACCGACACACCGGATTCGAGCTCGAAGACTGAGACGACGGTGAAGTAGTTCCCGTAATGTTTTAGTACGTCACTACGTTTTGATAGACTACAGGGAGCGGTCGTCGGCGACCGGTTTTTATCGTGGTCTCATTGTCGCATTCGTCATTCCAACGGTGCCCAGTTTCGGTGATGGGGTATCGGTTGTCGCACTGTCCACGATGGACTGATTGTCATGACACCGGACAACAACTCACTCGGCATCGTTCTCGACGAGCAGTACGATCTGAAGATTTCCGACAATAACGGACTGGCAACCGAGAGTGCTGTCTCGAAGATGCAGAGCGATCTTGCATACCGACTTCACCAGACGGTCCTTCCGTACATTGGCGAAATCCCGACAGACGATGCCATTGCCGACCTCGCGAGTGTCGTTGGTGGGACGATCATTCAAGACAACCGGATCACTGAGATCATCGGAGTCTCGGTGGACGACAACACCGACCGGTACAGCATCGAGATTTCCTACACTGTCGAATCCGTCTACGGAACGGTGTCAGACACCCGCACATTCACTGATTCACTATGAGCCTGTTTACCCCCAGATCCGTCCAACAGATCAAAGCAGAGTACGAAGATGACCTTACCAGCCGGATCGACCGTCTGACCGACTTCGATGATGCCAGCTTCGACGCAAGCTGGATCGAAGCACACGCACGCCAAGTCCACAAGACCGAGGTCCGAGCACTGGCTGTCCAACTCTCTGGCTTCGTCGACTACGCTGGGTACAGTGACTTCACAGAGGCACAGCTCGAAGATCTTGGAATCACCACCGTCGATCCCGAGCAGCTGAACGACCTGATGGACGATCAGGCACTCGATGAGCTCGCCAAGACCGTCTCCGTGACCCGTGAGCCAGGGACGAAAGCGACCGGGACTGTCACCTTCGAGGTTACGTCAGATGAAGCGACTATCCCCGAAGGATACGAGATCGGGACGCAGCCAGATCCAGTCACTGGCGAGTATCTCTCCTTCTACGTTGACGCCGATGGAGACGGTGAGATCAGCCCGGATTCCGAAGCCGGCGTTACGCCTGGGTCAGGTAACGATACGGTGACTGTCGACGTCATCGCAGCAGAGATTGGTGCCACGTACAATGTTGGTGCAGGTGCCGTCTCGTATCTTCCTGCACCTGTTCCCGGTGTCCGTCGAACTGAAGATTCGAGTAACATGACTGGTGGGACAGATATCCAGTCCAACGAGAGCCTTCGTGAGGATATCAAGGGCGCTGTCCCACAATCGACTGGCGGGGGAACGCGGGCAGGGATCATCGGATACATCGAATCAGGTGCAGATGAGAATGTCGACGTGAAGACAGACGAATTCACTGACTCTGCACCATCGTATGTCGACGTTGTCGTCAACGGTGGCGATACTGAACTGATCAAAGAGCTGATCGACGAGTCACACTCACTCGGCGTTCGACATAACCTCGTCCGCCCGATCGGGATTCGGCTTGGGGTGATGGTCGACGTTGTTGGGCGAGGCACAGATACAGCTGATCTCGAACTGACTACGATCGACTATATCGACGATCTCGATCTCGGTGGGACGTTCTCACAGTCAACCTACACTGGAGAGCTCCTCCGTGCCGGGCCGAATATCACGTCCGTTCCGACGACAACAACGTACATCACGAACGTCGAGACGGAGTCGTTCACCCACACGAGTGGCGAGACATACACGCCTGAATTCGCACCGTTCGGTGTCGTCAACGGTGAAGAACACCAGTACAGTAGCTCGAAGACGACCTACAAGACGTTCTTCGATGAGCTCAATGCAGCGTCAGTGACGGTGAGTGCGATCGTCGACGACTCTCGTGTGACACTCTCCGGTGGAGGCACAGATTTCACTGTCGAAGATACGGACGGCGATGGAGCCAACGATGCAATTGTGCTGACCGGAACCACCGATCCCGATCCAGGGACGCTTCTCACAATCGATTACGAGCACACCGACTTCGGTGTCGTTAGTCTCAGCGATGGGTCACAGACGTACGAGGCGGGGACGGACTTCGATCTGGTAGACACGAATGGTGACGGGCTCGCTGAAACGCTGGACTTCTCGCAGTACAGCACGATCGACGATGGGACAGAGTTGACGCTCAAATATGCTGCAAACCGGACGTTCCTCGGCGACTTCCGTGCATCGGTTCGACAGGTCTTCCGACCAGATGCAGACAATATCAACGTGAGCACTGGAGTCAATAATGGTAACTGATCGAACCGTTGAGCTGTTCGACGGGCCACTCCCGGCTGGTGACATCATCGTCGAGGGTGAAGAGCACGTCTATACAGACTACACGGATATCGACGGGAACGCAGACCCCGTGTTGACGTATCAACTCGGGAAAGCGCCGGTGCTACGTGTCACGAAGGTTATAGCGAACCTCAATGGCGTGAAACGGACACTCACCCGTGGAGACGAATGGGAAGTCGTTGACGACAACGGTGATGGTCGCCCCGACTCGATTCGTCTCATCGACCCCGAGGATTTTCTCACGACGGGAACAACACTGAGTGTCACATACGTTTCGAAGTCGATCGTCTCACGAATCACTGATGCGTCTGACAGTCAGATCGACCGATTCCTCGATCTAGCCGACGAGATCATCGACTCGAGGCAGATCGACCACGCAGATGGGCGGAATTTGGACCGACAGGGCGAGATGTTCGGGCAGATTGGTGGGCGTGGTGGGCGAAACGATTCGGAATACCGGACACTGCTTCGGACCATCGTTGAGTTGTTCAACGGGCGTGGAACGCGGTCTGGCATGAAGCGGGCCGTTGCGATCGCACTGGACATCTCGACTGATGATGTCACCGTCATCGAAGACTTCGAGCAGAACGGCTTCACGGTGTCAATCAGTAACGTCGATACAGGTGTACAGACAACCGTCCTGAATGACCTGATCCAACTTGCCAAGCCATCGGGGATCAGTGTACTGGAACCGCCTGTGCTCGAGCTCGGTGGCACCATCAGCGTCAGTGCTGATGGCTTCACCGTTGTCGACGAGACAGCTGGTCTTGGTACCGGGACGTTGGGCGACGGTTCGCTCGAGTAGCGAACTGTTCCACGAACCGTCTATTGTCGCATGGCAGAGCTATTCACGATTGAGGGAATCAACTGGTTGGCCGATGTCATTACCGGTGACATCGACAGCGAGGTCACGACCATCGCGGTCGGGACTGGATCGACGACACCGCTACGTACCGACACCGAGCTCGAGAACGAGGTGTACCGGACGAACACATCGAACAGTAACTGCTCGATTCGCCCGACGAGTAATGACGGCGAGATGGCCTTCACCATCAACATCTCTGGTGGGACCGAGGTGCCCGACCAGACGGAGATCACCGAGTTCGCACTCTTCACTGATGAGTCGACACCGCGGATGGTCTACCGGGAGGTGACCTCCGGTCGGCTCATCACCGAGGGTGACCGTGTCGGCTTCGAGCTCACGTGCTCGGCCATCGACGCATAGCTCGGCCCTCAAACCGCGCGTATTGACTACAGATGACATAGATTCACGCTAATGCCTCTTCCAAATCATACCTTTCCACAGAGCGCTGATGACGATCACGCAGAGTATTTCGCACAGCTCATCGGCCAGAAGCTTCTCTCCGATTACGTCGAGTATGGACTCTCGTTCAGTCCTGACTACGCGAATCTCGAACTAGACGTTTCAGAGGGTGTCTGTTACATCCATACGTCCACTGGAACGACATCAGATGGTGTCGAACTCTCTGGGCAGAGCTTCGTTGTCCAGTTGCCAGGAGATACGCTCCAACTGGATGCCGGTTCGATCACGCACATCTACGTCGATCCACAGCTGTCGACGAATGACTCACCAAAGATCACCGCGGTATCGAATACCCTCGATGCGCCCGACCCTGGCCTCAAGATCGGTCAAGTAAACACGAATTTCGATACGGCAACTGAATCGAACCGAGAGCATCCACTGCTCCGCGTCGCCGGTGATGGCATTGAGATCGCCGACGGGCACACGATCTCGGTCGACGCCTCCGACATTGCAGGCGAACATCTCTCCGGCGATGGGAACGACAACCTCGCTGTCGACGACGACTTCGTAGAGACCTCAGGTGACACGATGACCGGCGATCTGGCTGTCCCCGGACTGACCGTCGACGGCTCTCGCGTTCTGACGACCGCAGATGAGGGTGATGGCAACGGACTCGATGCTGGAACCGTCCAGGGACTCGATCCGGTCCGAGACATCTTCGAGCAAGGCAACAGTGGACTCGTTGCGTCTGGCAATGCGAATATCCTGTACGCGACCGAGCTCGATGATGGTGAGTCCATCGAGCTTGAGGTTGCCTCGCTCGCCTCGTCAGACATGAGCACTGCCCCATCAGCCTGTAAGCTCGTCCTGATCGTCAACGGAAGCTACACTGAGACCGTCGTCTCGGGTGGGACACGCCAGCTCGATGTGGATCCTGGCACGACACATACGAACAACAGCGGTGGCACACAGACGATCTCGGTCTATCTCGATAACGGCCACTTCACCAGTGGCTCTGGGGCAGACCGTGACCTGTACGGCCACATCTCCGGCCACATCAACCGATGACACGGAAAGGGTTCCGCGACGACAAGCACCGTTCAGAACTCAGGCTGACTGAGGGATCATATAACGGGGTCCTTGTACATACGTACACACAGCGTGGTGATACGACGTACGATATCTCGCTCACTGACGACTACTTCGAGGAGACGCTTTCGCTGTCCTACAGAGACGAGCGCGAGGGTGCATACGGAAAGAGTGCCACCGAGGTACTGTGGGAATTCGGGACACCACAGGAACTCAAGTTGTATGGAAATGTGACTGCTGAAGAACAAAATAATGAGGAGGATGCGTCTTCAGTACTCTTGGTTGATGGTCAAACAATTGCTGACGCTGATGGATACCCAGAAGACCGAGAGGTAGTCGGATTCAACACGACCGTGACTGCCAGTACGATCTCTTGGGATTTCAATTATACAGATTACGGGCGGACCGAGATTGATGCCATAATCGAGTTCGTTAACGAGCCCGACCCAACAACGTACTTCAATACGAATTCTGTGACTCACCAACAACTATGACACTACGAGGAGCTGGAACCGGGGAACATACGACCCGGATCGAAGTGAATGGCACCGAAGAAGCGACGTTCGAGCAGATTCGTGATACCGAACATCGGGTTGCGAATACCGCAGGCATCAATCACAACAAGTACGTGATTAGCGACGGACACACGTACGACGCTGTTAGTGATTCGTTCGGTGATCGGTCAGACGTATTCGTCAAATTCGCTGAACCGACACCAGTCCGAACGTGGGGCTTTGCAGACGCATACGCAAACAAATTCGCGAGTGGGGACGGGGGAAGTATGTATATCGACGTTGAATTCGTTGGAGGCGACCTCGATGGGATAACCATCACTGCCGACGCCAACTATACCGACGTTTTCGACAGTGAGCGAACAGATTGGAATGAGACGGGAACAGTCAACGTCATCAAGTGGAGTACGTCATATGACGGCAACGCAGGTGCCGAGATCGACTTGAACCTGACATTCGAAGACGAACGGACTCCGTCTCCGTACATCGATATCGGTGCAATCGACAAGCGGTGATCAGTTACTCCAGTGATCGCCCCGACGGTCATCAATCTCGACGATGAGTCCCTCGAACGTACTTGCTGCTCCGTCGCGTCCGTTGTTCTCCAGTACTGTCTTCTGCTGACGGCAGGCTGTCTTGAGCTCGTTCAGGTGGACCATTCCGATATCAGTGAGCGTGACAGTCCGTTCGAGATCCTGTGGCGTATCGACCTCGAACTGCTCAGAGATCTGCCCAAGCAGCTTCCACTGGATGGCTGACTTGTTGGAGTCGTCGTCTGTATTCGCATACCGTGTGCTCAACGCTGTACACAGGTGCGGATAGACGGTTCCGGGGATCTCGAACTCAACATCGAAGGTATCTGAATCGGCCATACATACGTATAGGTAGCGAGCTACTAAATTCTTGTCGGAGCTGTTCGCACTACTGTCGCATGGTGTACAACTACCTGTCAGATCTGCGTGCGTACCTGATCAAGCAGTTCGGGCGACCGCTGGCCCGGAAGCATGAGAAGCTGTACGTAGAGACGACGACTGACCGACGTGAGTACGTCGGCACGGTGAAGCTGAGCGAGCGTGAAACGATCGAGCTGCTACAGCGGATTGGCTGCGAGCCGAACTACCTGGCTGCGTTCAAGACGCTGGAAGATAGCGATGTGACCGAGATCGGCTCCTGGGTCTGGCGTGGCTCGGTCGGCGATGTGACCGATCCGTCGACCTACGAGCAGGATACGCAGGCTGACATGCAGCTCCACCTGAACATGTTCGAGGTGGACGGTGAGGAGAACACGACCGCCATCTACGGCCACTGGGAGTACTCGTGGCTCACCCATCCTGTGGCCCACTACCGTGGCGCGAAGCAGCTGGACGCGAAGGGTGCCCGCATCGGACGTGAGCTGCTGAAGCAGGAGCTCGGTGACAAGTACAGTGGCATCGTCGACGAACAGGCTCCCGAAGAACTGAACTGATGCAAGAATCACTCGTCCCGATGCTCGACCTTGCGACCAAGGACTTCCTCCTCGGGTTCTTCATGGCCCTGGCCCTCCGCCGGGGCCGAATCAAGGAACTACTCGATAAGATCCTTCCTGAATCGCAGGGAGACGAATCGTAGGCAACTACTTGCGGATGATATCGTCGTCCGAGTCGGTTTCAGTCGTCACGATGTCCTCGTGTCGCTCGTACGAGGGCTCGCCCTCTACGACCGGCAGTGTCTCGAGATCGATCGCTCGTGCGCGGTATTCACCACACTCGAGACACTGTTCGAGAACCGTGTACTGTCCTGAGTATGACGTGATGCCGATCCCACGCCACTGCTCAGCAGTGGCTCTGTCGCACATCAGTTCCCCCAGTTGGCCTCCCGGTGCTCACCGATCTGTGAAAGCACGTTCTTGATGTCGCCCGTGAATTCGTTGGTTCCTCGGGAGCTACGGAGTTCACGCGCTTTCGCCGAGAAGGCCTGGTTGAGCAGGTTCAGTTCGTCCATCGTCACGGAGAGCGTGACCGTGATCGTTTCATCGTCGCCAACGCCCTCTCCATCGTAGGCGTCGGTGAAGCCGGACACCAGCCCTGTCAGTTGGTCGTACACTGTGAGCTCGTTGGTCGACACGGCAGACTCGTAGCGGTCGATCACAGCCTGGAGTGCGAACGGCATGGCACGTGCAACGATATCGAGCTCGATCTCGAACGACTGTGGACCGTCTGTGTCGCCGTCCGCAGTGTCTGCCGTAGTCTCGCCCACATCCGCGTCGGCATCGTCTGTGTCGGCCAGCTCGCTCGTCTCCTCGGACATGAGCTCCGTGCTCGCTAGGAGAATGTCTTCACTCTTCGCCGGGCCGATTCCCGACAGCTCCTGGACCGTACTCTGGCTTGCTCGTGCCAAGTCGCCGACCGACTCGATGTCGTGCTCCTCGCGAAGCGTCGCTGCGTGTTCGGTGGTGATGTGCTCGACGTCTGTTAGGTCAGCCATGAATCCACGTAACGGAGCGACACACTTAATCATCTCGGAAACGTATTCAGGGTACGCGCGAGCCACCGCTTTTGTTGTCGCATATGAGTAGCTCGTACGGTCAAGTCGGTGAACTCAGTCGACACACAGCAGAGGGTGTTGGCCGAGTATACGTCGTTGACGGTGATTGGCTCCCGTCGGTCACAACCGTTCTCGACATGATGCCCAAGTCGGAAGGGTTCAAGAACTGGGTCGCCCGGACAGATGAAGAAGACCGTGACTGGAAGAAGTTCTACACGTCGAATCGTGGGACACTCGTCCACTATGGCTGTCTGAATCCATTCTCGAAAGAGGAGCTCTGGTCCGAGGATGAACAGCAATCTCGCGATGAGCTGAAAGGGAATCGAACATCCAACCGGACCGGGATGACTGGTGGGGCTGACGTGTGGGCCGACTACAAGCAAGATCGTGACTGGTGTATCGACACCTGGGAATTCATCCGTGACATCTGGGGGATCTACGACGAGAACGACCCAGAGGACATCTCGGTCATCGACGTGGAAGTCTTCTCGGCAAACCGTGATGTCGGGTTCGCTGGCCAGTTCGATCTCCTGTATCACGATCGCGAGGCCGACGAGACCGTGCTCGCCGACCTGAAGACGAGCAAGTACATCTACGAGAAGCATAAGCTCCAGCTGGCTGCCTACGCGCATGCCATCCCGATGGTGGTCGACCGGGCCGAGGTCATCCGGATGAATCCGGAGAAGGCCGACTGGTCAGTGTCGTGCAGCAACGACTGGGATCGCTCGCTCGATGAGCTCTACGAGGAGTTCACTGGCTACCGAGACGAACTCTCCGAAGAACACGAGGAGGAGATGCTGGAGGCGATCGAAGCACAGGTGGCGAGTGGTGCTGCTGTCACCGAGTCATAGCCGACGCTGTTGCTGTTGTCGCCGTGAGTGATACAAGTAACCAAGAGCTACCGACTCTTGACAAGTGGAGTAGCGATGGGGGCATGAAGACACTCGTCTCGCGCGTCACCGGTGAGGCGATGTCGAACAGTGCCAACTGCCTCGAAGACAAGGGGTATGAGAGTACTGAACGCAACTGTCCGTTCTGTGGTGGTGGCGTCCTCTGGCAGTCTCGCCACGACCTCGTCTGTGACCGATGCTCGACGGTCGTCGACATGGAGGATGTCCGGTCACGACCAACGGAGTACACCGACCCGTGGGACGAGTTCCAGTCGTTTCGTGCGACAGGGAACTACAAGGGTCGCAAGCGCTGTGTCGGTGGCTTCGTCAGGCCGTACGAATGGAACAACGCAGAATCAGCGAATCCGACCGCCTTCTACGGCTGAAGCGGAGTATCTTCGGGGAGTGGGACGATCCGATACTCGCCACAGTCGCATCGTTCGAGCGCACCAGGCGTCCCGGCCGTGTTGATCGTCACGACATCCATGAACTCGAAGTAGTGGCCCTGCTCGTGGTACATCGGGCACGGCTCGTCGCTGATCGCCGGAACGCCTCCGTCACTCATAGCCGATGTACCGAAGGAGGTAGCCGGCATCGTTTCCTGCCACTGCACTCGGCCAGCCGTTCTCGACATCCTGGACCCGCGTCTCGGGCTTGCTGAACGAGAGATTGTTCGACTGTGTGACATTCACCCCGGTCGGTGCCGTCATCGCAGCCGTATCCAGCATGCGTTCTTCATCACTCTCGCCCCAGAGCTTCGCAAGCACCAGCTGACGGTTATCGAAGCGGACGCCAACGTACGGGACAACGTTGCCCGGATGCTGGCTCGCGAACGTCATCAACTGGTGGATATCATCCTTCGCTCGGTCGTCTGGATCGAAGAGGATGCTGAGTCGGTCCTTCGAGGTTTTCTTGAGCTCGAAGACGTGGAACCGCTCCCCATCGTACAGGTACACGTCGGGGGCCGGGATGTCATGATTGCCAGAATAGCCGGCCGGCATCGGAACGATCTCGTGGTCGCTTCGCTCGTAGATGTCCTTCGCCAGCCGTGTCTCGTAGTTCTTCCCGGACTTACTCGATGTCATGCGACGACGGCCCTGTCCGTAGCGACGTGGATTCGCCCAGAAACGGAAGTGGGTGACAATGTCCACCACCGTCGCGATCGGTTCGTCGGTTGCCGTCAGTACGTTCGGTAATCAATCGAACGCATTCCCCCGTATGGGACCGACCTACTAAGACCTTTCGTAAACGGGTTCTTCGTCTGACTGGTGGATGCGTTTCAGCTCGTCGATGATCTCGTCGGACGGTCGATCCATGGATTCATCGCGTCGTGCCTCGAGTATGCTATTCACCTGTTCGCCGTGCTCGCACCCGAGTAGCTGTTTCTGGCAGATTGGGCATTGCTCTATGTCACAGCCCCAGTCATGATACTCGCCTTGTGTGGCCCGACAATCGGGGCACTGGTCGGCGGTCCGGGGGATATACAACGGTATATCTTCAGTTTCTTCGTCGAAGTCGTCTCCAAGCACGTCGCTCGCGTGGATCTCTGTTTCATCTCCGTAGCGGATTCGGATGTTTTGGTCGAGATTCATGTCAGTGTCCTCCCTTGACTCCAGGCATGTATAGGTCTGGGTGTTGTTCGCTGTCAGGCACGCTAACGCACCTCCTCGTAGTCTGCGATGTGAGTGTTCCCGTTGCTGTGTTGGTCAACTAATTCCTCTGCTTCTGCCTCCGAATCTGCATCTGCTTCCCACCCGCATCCAGGTTCGCGATAGTGTGGTCCGTAGGCACAGAAGACGCGGTAGTCTCCACCGGGAGGCACTATACGTCACCTCCGTCCTCTCCAGCAGACGTATCGACGTACCGAGCGTCGCCCTTCTCGACGGGTTGGATACCGAATAGCGTCGGATCGTCTCGGTGACGGTGGTCGAAGTTCCCCTCGAAACTCATCGTGTAATTGATACCGTCTTCACCGATGTGATAGACCTTGTACCGTTTCTTGTACAAACCCGAGCCAGAACGGGCGGTTATCTCCCACGTGTCCCCCTCTGACAATTCGACGGTCTTCCCGTCTGCTTCATATCGGTATGCATCGTCCGCAGGCTGCTCGCTCTGTTGTACTTCCCCCTCGCTGTCGGTAGGATGTGTTTCGTCTGACATTGTTACGTACCTCGGCTCTGGCCTGTGTCTTCGTTGTGGCCGTTTCGCTTCTCGAAGTCCGGGACGATACCTGCTGATAGAATGCCAAACCGCTTGTCCGGCGTCGCAGGCATCTCACCACGAGACGTCCACTCGTCGAAGATGTCGAGGAGTGGATACTCCGGTGGGATGTACGGGTGCCACTCGTGTGGAAGCAGCCATAGACCAGTCTCATCAGACCACTTCTGGAGGCCGAGTTGCGTCAGCTCCGACTCGTCGGCATGCTTCAGCCGATCCATCGCATCCACTGTGAGTGGTGGCTCGCTGGGGGTTACGTCATCATTGCGCTCGAACTGTGGTGTCTGGATAGCTACCGTTTCGTCGTCGTCCATGCCGAGAGCGTCGCGTATCTCTGCTACGACGTCCGCTGCGGATGTGTCAGTATTGTCCATAGACGGGTTGTCTTCTGTAACGTCGTCAGTCATGCTGCACCTCCACGAGTCCATCGTTAACGCAGTCCTGGTGGGCAAAATCCCACGTACCAACAGACGTGAATTCCTCTCGATATGGCCGTATCCGGTAGCCACATCCAGCGCAAACGCCAGGGTTCGTTTCTGTTCCCGCGTATTCAGTTGCGGTAGACGACACGTCAGAGTGTCACCCCGATTGCCTTCTCGCACTCCGGGCACCGGTACGAGGCGGTCGTCTCGGTCTCGTGTCTGTGCCCACATCGTGGGCATTCGATGACATACGCCTCCGGGGAGACGAGGGTCGAATCGTAGTCCAGCCGGCCGTGGTCATCCGTGAGCGACTCGTCTGGGTACGGCGAGTCAGACATCTACCATCACCCACGATGATCCGCGACTCGTGTCCATCATTCGAGTGCCTTGATGTTGATCAGCGGAGTCAACGTTCGCTCGACCGTCGCCGTCTCGTCGATGTAGCGCTGGATCGTCGCAGCTTCCTTGTACGCATCCGGCGCTTCTTCGAGGACGGAGTCGGTCAGATCAGACGACGTGATACCGGACAGCTGTGCTGCAACGTCGTCTGGGTCGATCTCGTTGCGCGCCTCTCCACGTGACATGACACGCCCGGCGCCGTGGGGCGCAGACTGGTTCCACTCGTCGTTTCCAACACCGCGCGCGATGATGGACCCCTCGGCCATGTTGAACGGGATGACCAGTTGCTCACCGTCGCGAGCCGAACAGGCTCCCTTGCGCATCACGCCATCTTCGAAGTCGATGAAGTTGTGGACCGACTCGATCTCGTCGACGAGACGCGTCATGCCACAGACGCTTGCAAGCGCAGCGCGAACCTGCTTTGCGATCAGCTTCCGCGACGTGGAGGCATACTGCTGGGCGAAGATCATGTCGATGTAGTAGCCGGCTGCCTCCTCGCCGTACAGTGCATCGTGTGTTCGGTTTCCGTCCATGCGCGATGGGTGTGCCTCCCGGATCCGATCGTGCATCTCCTCGATCTCGACGCCGTCGAAGTCTTCCCGAATCGCGTCACTGTCGATGTACGACCGGCCTTGTCCACCGTGGAACCATTCGAGCAGTTCCTCGCGACTGACGTCGTCAACGTCGGGGACGATGTATGGCTTGAGCTCGTCGTCGAGATTGTCGGCGATCCAGTCTGCGCGACGAAGCTCCGTCGCACGGTTCTGCCAGTGCTCACCGATCTGCTTGCCCAGATGGCGTGACCCGGAGTGGATAACGACCCAGATCCCGCCATCCTCGTCTTCGGCAAGCTCGATGAAGTGATTCCCACCACCGAGCGTGCCCAGTTGGCTGATCGCCGTGTTGACGTTCGCGCCGACTCGGCCCGACAGCTCGGAGAAGTAGTCAGCGTCGTACCCATCGAACCAGTCCGGATCGAGCTCGAGGCCCACCTGCTCGCGGAACGCTTCGAGCTTCTGGGTACACTCGTCCCACGGCATCTCGTCGACGAAGTTGAATCCCGGCTCGGACGGGACCATGTTCGGTGCGACCTTGTCCGTGTAGTCGTAGTGGGCCATCGGGACGTGCTTCCGGACGGCATCGACGATATCGTCGTGCATGTCCTCGGGGAGGAGATACTCTCGATCGTAGTCGTGGGGAACGAGACGGTATGCGAGCATGCCACAACCGATGTCGACTCCCACGACGTTCGGGACGACACCATCGTCGAGTTCCATCGTGAAGCCGATCACGCTCTCGCTGTTCGGTTCTGGGTGCGTGTCAGGCATCACGCGGATCTCGTTCGTGAAGGCCGGATGGCTCGCGTATGCCTCAATGAAGTCGAGGGTCATGTCCTCGATCTCGGACTCGTCGAGCCCTTTCACGATCGCGCTCGTCACGTCACCGTCAACGTGGGTTTCTGTGTCTGTCACACCAGTAGCGTATGGTGGAACGTAGGTAAGTCTACCGGGAGCGAGTTCAGAAAACGAACGACTGGACCAGGACTGCGACAGCGAAGATAAGACACCAGATTGCTGCACCACCGACAGCAGTGCTGAATCCATCCGGGTCGAGATCTGCGATCGACCGTGCGCTCTTCGAGCGGTGTGGGCTTTCGTAGAAGACGAGCAGTGGGAAGGCAGCTATCGCGACAAACGTTGCGAGACCGCCGTGTGCGAGCGAGCCCAGCGACTGGGTCGTACTCAACATCCCACCCTCCTCGATTGAATCGGATCCGATCCCATCGTCGTCGTCGCGGTGTCGGTCGCGATAGCTCTTGAACTCTGCTAGGTCCCGGTCGATTGCGACAGACCACTGCTCGCGTGATTCGGAGTACTCGACGGGAACTTCGTGGGTGTCGAGTAGTTCTGTGTTGGTGAGCCCGACGTTGGCAGCCCGACAGAACGCACCGAACGGGTCGTCGGGGTCCGTTGGTTCATCATACCGGATCTTCCCGGTTGAGTTATCCGGCAGTGCCAGGAGGATGACGATCTGTTCACCGTACGGTGAGACGTTGAGAATCTTCGCCGGACCCTCGTTCGCATAGTCACGCCCGATCGTTTCCATCCGTTCATGGAAGTTCTGCTCGTCATCGATCTCGCGTGCGTTGTAGTCGATCTGGATCTCGTGATCGAAGTCCGGTTCGTCCTGATGTGTCGCCGTTTCGACGGCAGTTTCGTCGGTAGAGTCGTCCATTGATTCGTCGTCTGTTGTATCGGCTGATTCGTCGGTGGATGGCTCAGTCGTGGCTGCCGGACCACCAGTACCAAACATCGCTTCGTTTCTCCCAACATCTGTCATCGAATCGGACAGCGTTGCTTGCCGTTCTTCTTCAGCGGAGATGATCTGGCCCCACAGCTCCTCTGAATCCTGTGTGGGGAACGCAATACCCGACCACGACGAGATATTCATCACGAAGCTAGGTGATGACGACATCTCTTGCTCGAACGAAAGTGACGCACGGTCCAGACCATGTTCCTGTGAAACCCACACAGTGACATCGGCGATTAACCAGCCTGCTGCAATCAGCATGAGCCGTTCGGGCGTGTTGCGAAGTACTGTCTTGATGAAGTCATCAAGGCTCTCCTCGCTTGCGCCACCATTCGTGTCGAAAATCGCTCCTGAGTTCCTGATGTACCGCTCTATGTTTGGCCGGAGTCCAGAATTGAGGATCCCGTGAACGATGTCGAGTGTATCATCGACAATCTCGATGCTCCCATTCGGGAACGTCGAAGACGCGATCGCGGATAGCTTTCTGCCCGGTACTGAGCGATTGTGCGACAGTGGGAATTCGGTATCATCGAACTCCGTTTCTGTGAATGGCATCGTCGTAGTGCTGTATCTGGGTGTGACACACTAATATCTATCGGGAACTGGTTCTTGTGCAACGGTCGACAGCGTTTCCATGGAGTTGCGAATGTCGTGTCTGAGCCGGCTATTGTCGGCCGTGACCGTAGTCTGGTACTTCGTCCCGTCACTGTAGAGCCAGCAGCGAGCAACAAGTGGGTCGCGACGGATCGTTACCTTCGGCTCGATACCGTACCGTCGAGCTGCCGACATGATCATGTCGACAAGCTTCATCTCGTCCATGCGACAAGCTGCACCGCGACTGCCTGCGTGTTAGTTCGTCAGCGAGACGGCGTCGATCGTCGACAGTCCACTGTTACACTCGAACGGAGACACCCAGAACGGTCGCGAGTAATCGACCTGAATCCGGATCTGGTTCTGTACGGAATCACGAATCTTGTCGACCATCGGCGAGTCTGCTCCCTCAGTGAGACAGAAGGTCTCGGAGTTGCTGGCTTGTGGGTGCGTCTTCATGTGGATCTGCGTGGTCTTCGTAATGACGCCACTGTCGATCTCAGCGTCGACGACGTATCCTGTGTAGCTCGATTCTGATTTCGGGACACCGAAGCCACCAAGAGCAGTTCCCAACATCCCAAGGATGCAGATAGCTACGATGATGGTGACGATGAAGTCTGAACTTGACACACGTGCGTGTACTGTGCCGACGTATATGAATATGTTGCCAACGAGTTACACCGGCGACTCGCCGTCAGCAGGCTCGGCTTGCTCCCAGAGAATGCCGAACAGGACTGCAAGATCGACGTACGGCGAGATCCGGAGTTCGTCTTGCTCGGAGACATCGAGGACGTACTCTCGGTCGTTGTTGTGGAGCGCTTCGTTCTCCTCGTAATCTTCCATCACCATCGTGAGGTACGCTGCCATCTCTTCGTCCTCCGTCTCGATCATCTCGAGGAAGCCGGTAACGTCGACCGGGCCATCACTCATCGTCAGTCCCTCCGACGAGCGTGAGTCCGACACTCAGTGCGATGACGTGGAATGCCTGGTCATACCAGATCGGGACAGCGTCGTTCCACCGTCGACTGTCGATGATGTAGTGTGTGAGCCAGACGTACACGAGGAAGCCGACACGCTGTCGCAGCGACCACGGAGCGTCGGATGTAGCGACAGCGATGGCAGCAGTGTACCAACTGACGTGCTCTGCACGGACAACCGAGTCGTCTATCTTCTCGTTTGCCATTCGATCTGTCTGGAGCAGGAAGTCGCCGGCTGCGTGCCCCGCAAGGATGGATAGGTCGTGTGTCATTGGTCGAGTGATGGTTGTGTCTCAGCGTCGTAGACGGCATGCTCAACGACGATCCCGGAGCGCTCCCGGTCGACGAACTGTATTTCGAACTGCATCGGGAGCTCACGGTCTGGATTGTCGGGGATGCTCCAGTCGCTCGTCAGTGGTTTCTCGAGCTCGTCTTCGATCACGTCCTCGATATACCGGAACGCCGGCATCGGTGTGCTTGCGAAGAAGAACTCCCGATACTCCGGCGGACTGGTTGTATTGTCATCGATGTACGCTTCGAAGATACGGCCTGCCCGGGTGAAACTGACGTTGTCCAGTTGACTGTCGAGGAGTGATTGGACGGCGAGCAGATCACTCGGTGTCTCCAAGGTGATCGTGTCGGACGAGCCATCGGGCAGGATGCTTGTCAGCGTGTAGTCGTCGCTCTCTTCGTTGTACGTCAGTTCGTACTCGTTCCCCGCGCTCAACGGTGGCTCCCAAGTGTCTGCTTCATCGAGCACGCGTCATCACCTCCTTCCACTTCGACATCTGCATGGGGCCCATCGTCAGTTCGTCTTTGCAGTCAGCGTGCCAGAACTTCCCTTCAGCGACACCCATGATGGTACTGTATACGAATCCGTCACCACAGTGCGCGCAGTGTGGTTGCCACCCGTCTGGGAACTCGTAGCTGTCCAGGCCAGCGGTCTTCACATCGCGGAGCACCTTCGCGAGATTCACACTCTCGATCTCGCTGCTGGTGAGATGATCGATTAGCTCCTGTACCTGAATCTGCTCGAGTTCGAGGATGTTCGTCTCTGTAACTACCTCATCCATCGAGATCACCGACTCGTTGCATACATCTCCATGTTGGTAGCGACGTAGATAATTCTACCGGGAGCTGTTCATCGAGTCAGCTACTCGGTCAGCCGACTCGCGAGGCCGGCCTCGGTTTCATCGACACCCCCCGTCCAGAAGTCGTATCTGTCACCAGCCAACTCTGTTCCGACGATCGAGAGCGAGAGGACGTTCACTGTCTCACCACACTCGACACAGGTGACGCCGAACCCGGGTTCCCCGTGGAGCTCTGGACCGAGCTCGAAGTCGTCGAAGATACCCTCGTGTTCACACGCTGGGCACTGGCAGATCACGAGCGTTGGCTCACCACTCATCTACGGACCACTCACTGAAATCATGCGACAGAAACCCGCGCGTCAGAACAGCTCGTCGTCGACCTTGTAATCGCTTCCGGGGCCGTTGTTGTTCATCTGTGCCCAGAGGTCCGCATAGACCGGGCCCATCTCGGTGAGATCGGCTTTGTCGACCAGTGCAAGCACCGACCCAAGGAGGATTGCTTGGTTGCCAACCTCGATCGTCTCCTCCACGGTGAGGTCGGCGTCCATGCCGATCTCGACGATGCCACAGACGAACCAGAGTCCTTGGAGCTGCTCTGAATCGACGAACATCAACATATCTGGCATGTACTCGTGGAACCGCTCCGGGATATCTTCGATCCCGTTGAACGTTGTGTCGTCCGGTTCCAGCAGCCCCGTGTGGCGGGCATGCTGGATCGCATCGTGGATGATGCCGGGGTCGATGTCGTCGATATTGGTTTCAGGCTGGTAGCCACTGGTGAGGTGCTTGTGGAAGAGCTGCTCGACGAAGCTCATTCCGGACGCACCTCCGCGTCCCGCATGTTGGCCCCTTCACCGTCGAACTCGATCGTGCGACCGACTTCGACCGCTTTCGGGTTGTAGACACGACTCATGAACAACTGCGCGTCTTCCTCACGGCCCGGAACGTCGACGTAGAGCCGGTGCTGCCAGATGTAGACGATGGTGCCGGTGTGCTCGTAGTCGTATGTCTCGCTGAGGACGGTCGCATCACCGACTCGTGGACCTGTGACCGACCCCTCGTAATCTGAGTCGTTGCCTTCGGTATCGAACGCGATGCGTGAGCCGTATCGGAAATACGTGTCGGAGAGGACACTGTTCGGAAGCCAGAACCGTGTGCCATCGTCGCGCTCAACGGCACCACTGGTTCCGTCTGGACTCACGAACGTTCCGGTGAAGTCGTGGTCGTGCGTACTGTTCGCCTCGTCGGTATCAGCTGTTGTGCTCATGTATCATCGCCTCCGTATCGTCGTTCGCGAGCGATCCGATGGATCAGTGTACGAATCGTGTCGTACCTGCTCCGGAGCTGCTGGACCTCAGTCTTGTCTCGCTTGACCGTGTATGCCGTCGTGAACTCGTCTTTCTCGTGGATATCGCAGTCGTCGCGATAGCAGCCGTAGGTGACCTGCTTGCTATCGACAGCGCCAAATGACATCTCACGGCCACAGTAGTGGCAGTCGGGCGTCTCGAACGTTGAATCCTCGTCGAGGGCAGTCTTCACCTGTGCGAGCTCGTCGGCCAAGATCGCGAGTTCCGCTGTCTCGTCTGCGTCTCCGACTTCCTCTCTGAGTTCGACGAGTGCATCGCGTGCATAATCGAGATCCGAGAGCGCAGCACGCGAGCTCCTGCGGTTCTCTCGGTTGTCGTCGTGACTGGCGTTCGCCTTGAGACGGCGACGTGCCTTGCTCGTCAGATTGTAGATCGTGAACAGTTCCTCGTCCAGCGATCGTGCGTAGTCTGTCATTCCATCATCACTCCGAGTGCGTTGTTTCGTGCGATGTGTGCATCACTGCCCTGATGGATCGTCTCGAAGTCGTTCGGCCCATCAGGCACCTGGACGACGTACATCGTCCCCGTCAGTAGTTTCAGCCGGGCGAAGTGAACGACATTCTCGCCATCGCTGAATCTGACATAGTCGTGCCCACGGTCCGTCTCGTCCCACCCGTCGACCGATCCGTCGAACAGGTAGTCGACATCAGCGTCCCAGTTCTTGTAGTGCGACTCCTGGTGGCGTGACTGCGGGCTCATTCGGTGATCCGCCTCCACATGATTCGGCAGAACGATACTGGATGACGGAGTGCCGTGTGCATCCACGCCTTCCGGACACCCGCTGCGTCCAGGCCAAAGCGTGTCTCCATGTCGCAGTCACGACAGTAGCACCATCCGCCTCCCGCTTCGAATCCGATCCCGTCGTTCGTGTTACTCATTGTATTCGTTGTGTTCGTTAGTCGGTTGTGGCCAGTCGATCCACTCTGTACAGACTGCAAGCGACGATAGATCCCCGAATTCGTATCTGGGAACCATGATTTCACTCATCCAGTCCACCCACAGTCGAGACAGTAGTCGTGACACGTCGTGATGTCAATACCATCACCCTCGATGGAGCACCCACGCGTCGTGATTGCGCCAGACCCGCAGTTCGGGCAATTCTCGTCAGGCGCCATCAGGTGAGACACCCCCGACACGAAAAGTGGTTCTCAGGTTCTTCTACGCCAGCGAGACAGAGTTCATCGACAGGAGTCCACTTGTCGCACACCTCGCATTTGGAGTGGCGCTTGAATCGTGGACTGTTACAGTGACACTCGTCGCGAGTCAGTCCACACCAGGTGCAGCGCTGCTCGTACTCAGTCATTCTTCTACCTCCCTGACTTCGTACGGCGCGAACTCCGGGACATCTTCAGTGAGCGCCTCGACCTGGCGACGTGCGCCGTCCTTGTCTGGCTCTGTCACGACGAGCTCGCCATCACTGTTGTACACTTCCCAGACGATCTCGTCGTACTCTGCCGGCTCGACCGTACAGCAGGACGGTTCGTCGATGATCTCGAGGCCGTGCATATGCCCGACAGTGACACTCTCACCGTCGACGGAGTCGAATGCTGACTGGACGCCCGTGAGGAGCGTCTCTGTATCGCCGTCGTCGATGACGATTGTGTTGTCTGGACTCTCGTCAGCTGCCTCTGCAACCTCGACTGCGAACGCTTCGACCGGAGTGAGCTCACTCTCGGTGGGCCGATCAACTGTTTGATCTGATCCGCGAATTTTCCCTGACATTAGACTAATGGCTCATACTGAACTTCGTTGACTGCCGAAATCGACCGTATTCCAACGTCGAACACGCGCTTACACGGGAGGCAGGATGCACGACGGACGTTGTCTTTTTCCTGCGAGTCGAAGTGCCGGATGACAATCGCCGTGTCACGATGGCATCCGGTGGTCTCACAGGTCGCCGGCACATCGTCGCTCTGAACGACCATTACCACCACACCCCGTCGGCATCGATGGTTCCTGTGTGGCCACAGTCGGTACAACGGGCGGTCGGCTCACTACCCGTCATTCGTTGGCCAGCAGCTGGCTGGATGATCTCGAACGTCTCACACGAACACTCCGGACAGGCACAGGTGTCCATCTCCGTCAGTTTCGTGATTCCACAGTTGGGACACATCGGGTTCGACCGGCCACTGTGTTCGAGGTCGTGGCTGGTCCCACAGTTGGAGCATGAGTATGCCGTCAGCTCAGTAGCGTCGCTCAAAACGGGATCGCCTCCTGTGCGTTCTCCGTGATATCCTCGAAGACAGCGACGATCGCGCCTTTGTCTCGCCCGAGTACACTCCCGATCTTCTTGGCAGTCAGATCATCGTACGAGACATCGTTCTCGGTGGCGTACTGCTGTTTCGCCTTCGACGTTGCAGCGGAGGCGTACGGGGTAGCCTTCCCGTAGAACGTGTACACGTCACACGGTACATCGACCGTCTCGATGGTCCACAGCTCGTCACTGTCGACCGAGTCAGACATCGTAGCCCTCCTCGTCGCTCTGTGATTTCGCGTGTTCGAGACTAGCATGCCAGTCTGGATGTTCACTTCCGCTTGCAGTCCCGAACCGACTCACGTCGTTGGAGTCGATTGCTCGGCGGATCTTCGCGACGAGCATGCCAGCACTGGCTGGATGTAGCCCGCCGAGTGCGCGAAAGGCATCATCGATGTTGTAGTCACCAGAGTCCGTGTCACTGACAGCGAGGACACCGAACAGTTCTGCGACGGTCATCTCTTCTGCGACATCGGGGACGCCAGCTGCAGGCGACGGATCGCCAGTCTCTGGGAATGCTGGCAGCTCTCCGTCGGGGAAGAATGTATCTACGTCGACGGGACCAGCGACCTCAACGAGTTTGACGGTGACGATCTCACCGCCCGCTAACTCAACCTGTGTCTCATCGCCACCAATCAGAGCCTCCGCTTCAGCCGGCTCCATGTGCCACTCTGAAGCAAGCTCGTCTCGTGCCCACTCCAGATCATGCGTGAGAATTGTCGTCGGGGGTGCCTGTGGGTTGTCAGGCATGTGCATCGTAATCGCGAACAGCTTCGACTCGCCAGCTGTCCGGTCAGTCTCTGCGTCACTCATCGGTGACCACACAGTGTGTTTGTTGGAATCACTGTACGCACATCTGTGGGTGTGACATACTAATATCTACCGGGAACGAGCCATATGCGACTGCGAGATAGTGTGCTACCCGTTCAGATTTCGTCGTGGCGCTCCAGGTAGAGAATCTCCTCGGGGAAGAGCCACTTCTCCTCGCCACCGTCCTTCACGTAGATGAGGCCCTTCCCACCGCGAGCACTCGTGAAAACGTGGCTGTGGGTCGGGCTGATGTGAACATCGGCTCCCGGCTCGGTGTTCGGGAAATACGCGTGGATCTCGGCGCCTGCCTGAATCGCTTCAGCAACGAGACTGGCCTTGTTGCCGTTGAATCGTTCGGGTTTGACTTCAGACCGGTCTGGAATGTCCGCTTGTGCGAACGCAGAATCATCACTCATGCGACGAAGGCGGTGTGGCGGTCCACACCAATTGGATGGACAATATTCACGACGACATCGAGGCGTTCCAGCGCCTCACTCACTCGTAGAGGCTTGGGGTATAAGAATATTATGCCATCAGCTTCATGAGACAGGAGTCACCCCCACGCGCCGAGCGTCGACTGTGACCCTTCGGTAATCGTCTCGTCCCAGTCTTGCCCCATCGTCACGAGGATACCATTCATTTTCCCACGCAGCTCCTTCTCGACGATCTCGTCGAGATCGATGACGAACTCGTCCGGGAGTCGGTCCGGATTCTCGACAGCCAGTCCGTCGATCTCACGCCCGACCTCCGGTGGATCAGGTCGACCATCGATCGGGTAGTCTTCATACTCGTAGACCGCTGGGTACTCGTCACCGCGAACCTTCGCGATGGGCACCTTCTTCGGCTTCGACCCCTCGCCCAACTCCTCCCAGAGGAAGTGGTCGTTCGCGTATTTCGCTCCGCGGTACGTCGGCCCCGGTGTTGCTACGTAGCGCCCACCGTTGGCCTCGTCTGTCTCGGTCACCTCGTAGTTGCTGTCTGCCTCGAGTTCTTCTGTGTCCTTCCAGCCGTATTCATCGAGTGGCTTCGAGACACCCTTCGGTCTGGCGAGCTCCGATAGTGGTCGCTCACCGGTCTCGACCTCGTCGACGAGTTGGCGCAGGAACGGCTCGATATCATCGAGCGGGTCACTCGACAGCAGGATATCCGTCAGTACCTGGAGCTGTGCCTCCTTCGTGATCGGGGCCGTGTCCGACCGGACGTATTCGAAGCCGGTGATGTCAACGTTGTCCGTTGGGGTGCTATCCGCTAACGGTCCATCCTCGTAGGTGCCGTAGTCGACGGTCTGCTCGTGTTTCAGCTCGCTCAGGTCGGCCGAATCAGCGAGGGCGTCACCCGGATACTCGTCGGCATCTGGCGTATCGAGCCACCCATCATCGTCATCCCAGACGAGATGTTGGGCGTACCGCTTCTGGACACCGGTCGTCTCTGGCTCATCGGCGTCGAGGTCCTGCATGTAGAACAGCCTGCTCGCGAGACTTTCGAGCTCGACTGCCAACTCGTGTTCATCTTCCGGTGCAAAGCCGAACCGCTCTTGGACGAACTCGTCATAGCTCACCTCGGTGAATTCGACCGCTTCCTGAGCCCACTCGTGTGCAGTCTTCAGGTCAGGCGCATTCGGGATCGACGTTGTGCAACTGTCTGTGTCCCCACCGACCAGTGTTGCATCATCGTCATAGTTGTCGTTGAGGTACTGCGTGAACTCATTGGCAGTGTGCTTGATAGTCATTCGACCAGCGAGGGTGATACCCTCTGCAATCTTCCGGTTGTACAGACGGAATCCCTTCCCGCCTGCTGAGTTGCTGTCACCCAAAACACCGTAGACGCTCTGCCCGACCCACTGGAAGCGTCCATTTCGGCCTGCAAGCAGTGTATGATTATCCTCGACGGTGACACAGTAGACGCCATCGTCGCGGGTGGTTCGGCTCACCGACGTGTCAACAAGGAAACCGTCATTACTGTCTCTGATCGCGATTTCCCACGCTCCATCACGCTCGCCGACGCGTGGCTTCACACCAATCTCAACACAGAGTCGGACGAAATCGTCCTTCAACTGGTCGCTACTAGTGTAATAGATACCGTGGTCGTCACCATCGCCCAACATCATCGTCTCTAACAGCAGCTCCTTCTGGTCGTGTGAGGCTTCCGCAAAGACGAACTCTGGGATCTGCTTGTTCTTGCTTCCTGCACCACACAGTGAGTCGAACAGTTCTCCATAGATAGCAGACCCGATGCTGTATCCTTGTTCGTCGATAGACGGCTCTAATCCCATCCGCTTGTAGAGTGCATCAAGGCGCTCGCGCCCGATATCTGTCTCTTGGGCGATGTTCCACACAGCTGTCTCTTCTCCATCAGGCCAGTAGACACTACCTTCGGTGATGTGCCATCCGAGTAGCTCGATGAAGTCATCGCCATCGAACTGGTATGGTCGGAATGTCGACCCATTACCACTAGGATGACACAGCCTGATGTCTGTCGACAGTTCCTCTAACGCCGACTGGTGTTGCTCGAACGTCTCACCAGCGAAGATGAACCCATAATGGTAGTTACTGCGCTTCTTTTCGCACCCATCTGGTAGTGATGAGCGGAATGCATGCCCGTGGCAGTCATACTCAGTAACGACATCGAACGACCCAGAGTCCAGGTGGTCGGTAATGTCAACTTCGTCGATCCCATCTCCATGGTTCATTTCCCAGTCATTGCATAGTTTGTAGTAGCCACCATCTTCGAGGTTGCCGGCCTCAACGAAGTCGAACGTATCTGTACCGTGCTCACGGACCAACATTCTGTGGTTCGGCGTCACCTGGAAGTCGGTACGGACTGTGTCGATATCGACAAGGTCACCGTCATAGTCGTCGTATGCGTGAACGTCTGTGACCGGCTTTTGCTCTACTTCCTGCGTTTCAGGGTCGATGGAGTAGACCATGTCGCCGACAGACAACTCACGGATATTGCTGACACCATCTGGTGTGATCACGTCTGTGTCAGGAGTGAAACAGTTGGTGACGCGTTTCACAGCCGAATATAGGTCCCCCGAGTAACGATACTTGAGCTCGATGAGTTCGTCGATCGTATCTCGGATGAACGACTCGCTCACGTCTGGCTTCAGCACATACTCCCAGTCGATCTGCGCATCGAGCATCTCACGAACGCCACCGCTCTGTGACTTGACACCCTTCACGTCGTCCGGATTGACATGGGCGGTCCCCTCAGGAACGTCCGATGGGTCAGTCGTCACGATGTACGGCTCACCCTTCGGGACGACAGCAAAGTCCCGATTGTCGACCGGGAACCTGTACACATCATCCTCTGTGTACTCCGAGGCGTCTAGTTCTTCGGGTCCACCAACAATCGTCTCCTCGCCCAGATTGAACATCGAGAGCGTGGACGGGTAGAGAGAACTGAGATCGGGGTATACGCAGTTCTTGTGGACTCCCGGAAGAACATCGAAGACGTGGGCCCCATGATACACAGTCTCCTCGGGCTCCTCGTTCGTGGGCAACCCGAGCCCCTGTTCGTGGGCACGCCGGAGGAACAGCGTGTCGAGCATCGGGCCGTTGTTGTTACAGGTGTCGTACAGGGCCCCCGTCACGTCACGGAGATTCTCGTAGAGGCTGACGAGGCCGGTCTCCGACTCGATCTCCTCGGTCGCCTGTGTGTCACGGATCGAGTAGACGAGGAACTCGATCGGCTCCTCACGGCGTGCCTCATCGAGCTCGTCACCGTCGATCCCAATCTTCCCGACACCGAGCTCTGCTTCGGCAACAGCATCGAGCCCGTAGGACGGCAACTGACGGGACTGCGTCTTCTTGTAGGCATCGAGCATATCGAGCGTCGACCGGCCAGAAATCTGATAGCCGACCTCCTCGTTGCCGTTGTACTCGTCTTTCCAGACACCAGGCACCGCGTCACCGACCGACCAGTTCGTGATCCCCCGCGCCTGGACCTGATACGAGCGAGAGATCATGTACGGATGGTCGAAGTAGTCGGAGTTCCACCCCGTCACGATGTCCGGGTCGATGGCGTCGAACCATCGGTGGAAGTCGTCCAACATCGCCGTCTCGTTGTCGAAGATGTGGACATGTTCACGCCCGATGTCGGCATCGAACCGTTCGTTTGCACCCGCAACGACGTCATCGACCAGCTCATCTTCGTCGGGCCACGCCTGATGTGAGAGTGCCCACAGATGCAGCTGGTCCTCGTAGCTATCGTGTGCAGACACAGCAGTGATCGGCTTGCGAGCGCGCTCTGGATCGGGAACGCCACCACCATCGGTCTTCACCTCGATATCGTACGTACACACACGTGCGCTCACATCGGGAGCCTCGGTCGGGCTGATCTCCTGTGTCGTCGCCGGCGCTCCAGTCTCGTCGACAGGGCAGTTGTGGTACGTGAAGCTGTCACCCTCGGTCGGCACCTCGAGTCCGCGGTAGATCTCCGTCGAGATCAGGAATCTCCGGACGAACGGAACGTCGCCCTCGAAGTCGTCGTCGATAGCGTCGCGCAGCGGGTCGTGACGCCCACTCTGTGACCCAACGTGTGATGGCTCGATGGCGTAGATGGTCGCCTGTGCGTCGCCTCCAAGCGTCTCGCTCGGGTCGTCAGTGTGAACGACGGGTGTGTCACCAGCCTCGCTGAGAATCTCGGCGATCACCTCGGGGCTCGTATCCGGCTCGACCGCGTCGATGATCGTGTGCCAGTCAGTCTCGCGAAGGTCCGTCTCGACGGCGTACACACGCCGGTCGTTGAGAACGTGCAGTGGGTCGGCAGCGAAGGCGGATGCCAGCGTGTGGAAGTACGGTCGAAATCCACTGACGGTGATGTTACGTAGTGTCCCATCCGCCCGCCGACACCGAAGGTACACCTCTGGTGTAGGAATGCGGTACCCACTCTCGACCACCTCCGAGTGTGCGTCGATCAACAGTAGCGACTCCGTGGTATCTGGAGCCTGTGAAACAGTCTCTCCAACTGATGCGCCTAAATCCATGCGACAGTGTCTGTCCCGATGGCAGACTGAGCGCCTCTGACAGCATCAACCGTACTGACGTAACGTACAAGAACCTATCGACTATCTATTCACCATCGGACAAATCGGTAGTGGACTGGTCTCCATGAACCGAGTCCGTCCTCACCGATGCTTCCCCTCAGGAAGGCCCAACACAGGCCTGGCTTGGCACGTCCACACAACGTCGCGCTGGAGCCACCCAACGGTCAGTTGCCGGGACGCAGTCTGTTGTATGCAAGCGATGTTCTTGAAGATTGGGGAATCGGCTACGTTGGGTCGCTTGTTGAGACAGTAATCGCGATGTCGAATGTCGTCTGTGATGGTGTGAAGACGATATCTGCACCCATCATGACGGTCGCGAACGTTGTTGTTTCGAGTCGTGGGGCACGCGGACCACTGACAGGTCGCTTCGATTCGAGCTGTGCTGTTGTTTCATAGGATGCGGTAAGCCCGACCGAGATGACTCTGCCATGGACAGCTGTGTACTGGTCGATGAGTTGGACTGCTGGCGTCGTCGCTGCAAGTGTGTCCAGTTCGATATCGTCACCGTCGAAGCGCAGTCCATCCTGGATCGTATACATGATCTCATGGACCTTTTCAGTACAGCAGTAGTCCAGGAGCTCGGAGCTGAACGAGTCGATCGGGCTTCCCGCAGAGAATGAGACGAGTTCACGACCGTTGGTATCGGTCTCTGCAGCCATGTCAGTCGCGTATTCGTATTGCGTTTCTGGATCTGGCGGGAACGACATGCGACGAGTGGCCGGTCCGACACCGACCACACGGGTACCTCATGGGGCTAAAGTGGTTCGTGACACAGTTCCGGCGCTGTACGACAGGCCGAGTAGCGTTCGGCCAGACGCAGTAGCTTCCATCGCCCACCCGTTCCGGCAGGCTTTGTGTTGCCCGTGAGGGGCAATGCAGTGACTCGACCATAGGCAAGTGCCCGTAGGCCGAAGTCCAGACCAGGGAGTCGAACCCTCGCCCACGGCGGGCGTTCCGTGTGTAGTCTGGTGCGACAGTGGACTGCAGTCAGTTGCCGAGTGCGCCGAACGTCTCCTCGATATCGGTGACGCGTGCTTCGATGTCGTCGACGCGCTCGACGACGGCAGCAACCTGCGCTTCGAGGTCGTCCATGCGTTCCTCGACGATCGACTCCAACTCGGCTTCGAGATCGTCGAAGCTCTCCCCATCGACCGACACCGCGATCTCGAAGTCTGGATCGGCGGAAGCCTCGCGTGTGGTCCGAGGCTGTAGCTCGTCTGGACGAGACTGGACAGCGTCGGGCTGGACGCCTCCCTCGCCAGACTCCTCTTGTGCTGCAAGCTCAGCGAGTTCGTCCTGGCCTGACTGTGCATCCGATTCGTCTGGCTCTGCTACTGGCTCACCACGGAGCACTCGTTGGAGGTTGCGGAGACCCTCCTTTGCCTGCCTCTTGAACATTTGATCACCATCTGGACCGCCGGGGTGGCCGACGACGAAGCCTTTCTCCTCCCCGGAATCGTCAGTTGCGACAACCTTCACAGCAGTCTCCGGGCCAGCTGTCTGGTGACTCTCCACGCGATCGATGTCGATCTCGAGGAAGTCAGCCTGACTCTCGACAGTGTCCTTGACTGAGTTGATGTCCACCATGCGACGAGACGGTGTGTGTTCAGACAGCGGGCTGTGGGATACTCCCACAGCGTCCACCCACGTGCAACCGATGTGGACCGGGCATCCACACTCACACGTACATTCTTGACGCACTTGTATATTGGGGGAACCATACCGGCCTAAGGCGTCCGTCCCGACTACCGATTGGGTGCCCGCAACTGGCCGGGGGCGTGTGGTTTTTACTCCCCCAGCGAGTAAACTCGTTTCCGTAAGGAACATCTTGACCATGTCAGCAGAACCTACACTAACTGTCCCAACCCTCTCCGAGGATCCCGATGCACCGACTGAAGAACGACTCACTCCCAACGTCATTCACGGGCTGGTCGACCGGTATGCCCAGTATGACGAGAACGGCGAGGTGATGGAAGACTGGGATGATATCTTCCATCGCGTTGCCAAGAATATCGCCGTAGCAGATGCGATTCACTCCACCGAGACCGTCTACGTCGAGTCTGACGTACTCGCCGACTGGGTCGACCGTGTCGACTGGGACGACCAGAAGGAAGTCGACCCGCGAGAGCGCTTCTTCGCACGATCGAGTGCCGACTCGATTGTCGACGGTGGAACCGTCCGGCACGAGCTCGTCGAAGAGCTTGGCCCGTACGTGTCTGCCGAGAACCTTCGCGAGTATCTTCCCGCAACGGTCGAGCAAACGTTCGATGCCCAACGTGAGCGGTATGAAGAGCTCATGCGTGCGCGACGATTTATGCCGAACTCGCCGACGCTGATGAACGCTGGCACGGAACTCCAGCAACTCTCTGCCTGTTTCGTCGACTCGCCGACTGACGACCTGACCGATATCGGGCAGACGCAGACCGAAGCAGCCGAGATCTTCCACTCTGGTGGAGGCATGGGATATGCCTTCCACAACCTCCGTCCAAACGGAGCGATGGTATCCCGTGTCGGTGAATCGTCCGGGCCGATGCCGTTCATGAATGTCTTCAATGCGAACTGCGGTGCAATCCAGCAGGGCGGACGTCGCCGTGGTGCCCAGATGGGCATCATGCACGTGCAGCACCCGGACATCGGGCGCTTCGTGACTGCCAAGCGTGACGAAGATTCCCTCTCGAACTTCAACATCTCGGTCGGCATCACCGGAGAGTTCCGCACGGCAGTCGAGAACGACGAACAGTACGTCCTCTACGACCCAGAGTCGGGGCTCCTCTCTGAGAACCCACGCGCACAGGATGCGCTCGTCGAGATGCTCCACTTCTACGATCCTGAGTTCGAAGACGCCTGGAACGACGAGCGTGACAAGCCCGGGATGGGCCTCGACGGGAAGGTCGTGAAGGAGAACTTCTGGCGCGACCACCAGGAGAAGATGCAGGACCCAGAGGCGTTCGATCAGTTCCGCGATCGGATCAACATCGAGGAAGGAGAACCACTCACGCTCCCGGCTCGATTCATCTGGCGCTGCATGATCGACGGGGCCCACAACAACGGTGAGCCGGGCCTGTTCAACATCGAGTACACGAACGAAGAGCACAGCTTCGACATCGATGAACACCCAGAGATGGCTGTTCACGCCACGAATCCGTGTGGTGAGCAGCCGTTGATGGACTACGAAGCATGCAATCTCGCACACGTCAATCTCTCGCTGCTGGCCAAACCCGACCGACCGATGTGGTCGGAGTTCGACGTGGACGCATACAACTCGACCGAGGAAGCCATCTCGCACTACGTCGAGGAGAGCGTCGAGGTCGACCGGCTGCGTGCGATTTCACAGGACGGGACGCGATTCCTCGACAACGTCGTGACGATGTCACGGTTCCCGCTTCCAGAGATCGAGGAAACGGTCCGGTCGAACCGGAAGATCGGGCTCGGCCTGATGGGCTTCGCACAGCTGTGTGTCCAGCTGGGAATCGAGTACGGGAGCGGAGCGTCGTACGCCCTCGCATCCGAGTTGATGCGACGTATCGACCTCGCTGGAACCGAGCAGTCGACGCAGCTCGCAGCCGAGCGTGGTGTCTTCGAGAACTACGAGCAGTCGAAGTACGCCGACCTGGAGTCTCACCCCGAGTGGGCAACAACCCACGCCCATCAGTACATGGGCGAAGTCGACAGTGAGCTCCCTCTCCGTAACCGTGCGATTACGACGATCGCGCCGACCGGGACGACCTCGATGATCGGTGACACGTCGGGTGGCTGTGAGCCGATCTACAACGTTGCCTACTACAAGAACGTCTCCGACGATGTCCAGGGCGACGAGATGCTCGTCGAGTTCGACGACTACTTCCTCGAGACGCTGGAGGCGAATGACCTCGATGTCGATGCCATCAAGCAGGAGGCAGAGACGCTGATGGAGAACAACGAGTTCGACGGCCCGTCGGATCTTTCGACCGTGCCTGACGAACTCGCCAGCGCGTTCACGACGACTGCAGAGCTCTCGCCAGAACAGCATCTCCGCATCCAGGATGCGTTCCAGGCCTTCTGTGACTCGGGCATCTCGAAGACGTGTAACCTTCCGAATGACGCGACCGTCGACGACGTTGAGGATGCATATCTCCTCGCGCTCGAGCTCGACGTGAAGGGCATGACCGTCTACCGTGACGGCTCGCGAGAGAATCAGGTCCTCACGACCCGACAGGACAACAAGCTCGATGATGAAGATGCAGAGCTCATCGAGGAGGTCGAGGAGGCGCTGGCGGACGATGATGACGACGACGTTCGCGAGCAGCTCGCACAGCTGGCTAGCTAAGCCACGCTGACTGCGACCGACGTATCGTGCAGTACTGACATTCGCTGTTCACTCGCAGGCCAATCGCTGATTGGCATCCACCATACCCCATACATGAGTACCGACGTGACTACAGATGAAGTGAGTATCGACCCGAATCAAGCAACCATCAGTGAGCTCGAAGCCGACCTCGAATCGACCGAGCTCACTGCAGCCGAACTGGCCGACATCGCAGCCCTCGAAGAAGCAGGCAAGAACCGAACTGGCGCACTCGAGGCGATCGAAGCGACCGAGCCGGTGGCCGAGACGCCTGACGAGCAGTCCGACGCTGGCGAGACGGCGCGAGTCTTCACCCTCCAGGGAGGCGAGTATCGCGTGAACTGTCCGAACTGCTCGACGCCCAATCCCATTCCGACGGACACGGCCCCCTGTGTTGGCTGTGGAGCGGAGTTCGAGATCGACGCAGTCCCAGCGGGTGATGCCTGATGGCGGATGAGTCTGTCTGCCCCGAGTGTGGAAGTCGGAATTACCGACACCAGGGAGGCTGTAAGCTCTGCCCGGACTGTTTCTACAGTCCGTGTAAGTAGCACCGCTCGCTCACCGTTTTGTCGCAGTTGTATCGGTTACAAATAATGGACCCGTGTCGTTGAGACGGGTCCTACACCCCACTCTAATCAACCGTGGCATCCACTATCAGCGCTGTCCTCCCGTTCCTTGTAGCGTCAGCGTTCGCGTTCGCACTCGGTGTCGGACTCGGGCTTCTCGTCGGTGCTCGATCACAGCCGAACCGGCTTCCGAGTGTGCGGATCATCATGGCATTCGCCGTGACCGCGATCTGGGCCATGTCGGTTGGGTCTGATATAGTGATCGCGACGTACTCAACTGATGTCCTTGTTCACGGCATCATGGGTGCCGTTACAGGGTTCCTCTTCTCGGAAGAGGGGTTAACGGTCAACCTCGGCAATTGAATAGTCAGCTTATATGTCCCACTCAAAGAGTCAGAAGCGTCCAGCACGATTCGATCGTCGATATGTACTAACAATCATCCTTACCACGATGATATTCATATCATTGGGAACTGGGCTTCCGATTCTTCTGGGCAGCATCGTCTGATCGGTTAGGACACTGCTGCTCGCTGGATATATGATGGTGCGTCGCCTGAACACAGTGCCCGAACGACGTGTTCAGTCGACGAGATAGCAACATACGCTGCCGGCTCCGGGCACGATTCTTTGTCGCATTCCAGTGGTGCATATCGCTCGCCGACAACGATGTACCGCTGATCGCTAAACCAGCAGATCCCGACTGTGACATCGAAGTCACAGTCTGGACACGTATACGGAAGCTCCTCTGTCACTGACTCCATCGGTGGCGCAGCTGTCGGGTCGAGCTCTGTGTGGCACTCAGGACACGTTGTGATTCCAGGCACGCCAGATTCGCTCGGGCCACGATAATCATACACCGTACATGGCCAGTCGTCACTCACGGTTTGATCTTGAACGCCGTGAACACCGACCGAGGAAGCCAGGCCTTCCCCGCTTCGTCGATGTAGTCATCGTCATCGCTGATGTCGAGCCGTTCGACAGTGTCATCAATCGATAGTTTGTCATGTCCGTACACATCGTTTTCGAAGATTGATATCTCTACGAACCACGCATCGCTGAAGAGCACTGCACCCTTGTCTGGATCGTCGTGCTCTACTGTCACGAATGCGAACGGTCGGCGCTTGTTGAACTCCTTCTGGGTGAACCAGCCCGGGATGTGAAGCAGCAACTGGCTCGACCCGTTGGTGTTTCGAACCCGCCATAGGTCCCACAGATCGAACGTCTGGTCTTCGGTCAGTGGCGGGGCTGCATCGTCATCATCTGGAATTTCTGTGAGTGCATCATACAACTGTGCGTATGATGTCAGTTCTTGGAACTCCATAGCGACGATAGCCGTTTGACGTACGTAATCCTTTGGGCAACGAATTGTATCGGACTAACTAAACATTCGACAACAGAGTATGAGTTTATACCCGTTTACTTTCACACCGGAAGGCGTACTACTAAGTCCCCTACTACTGTACGAACTGGAGTATGACCTCTGGGGGACGACCAATTCGGTGGAAGCTTGCATGTTGGATCGATGAGTTCAACGAGCATCGCTGGGTTCACGATGTGTCTATCGAAGTCGATGGGGAGTCGATGATCATGTGGGTTTCAGCGCCACATGAGCCGATGGAGTTGGTTCGCGACATCATCAACCATGATGAATTCGAGAACAATCTGTTCCAGATCTACTCGGACCGGGTGACAGAGCGACACGAGGACGTCGACTTACTCCCGGGCGATACAACAGTCGTGCTCGGGATCGAGCTTGATTCCCGGTTCTACGCTGCCGTCGGTGGCATCAATGGCTCGATCGATCCCGAGCTTACCACTGGCGTCGCTGATTAAGGCGCGCGCAGCGAGTTGTTGTTGGTCTTTTCACGGTACACGCTGGTCGATTTGGGGGCCCACGATTCGAGCTCGTCCCACACTGCACGGGCAAACGTGACGGTCTCATCCTGTGCCTTCGCATTGTCGCGAAGATCGTCGAAGTGGAACAGTGACCGAAGGTTCGCAGAGAACGTCATGTTGACCTTCGTTCCCATCGGGAGCGCATAGCGGGCGTCCTCTGGCTCGACACCGTTCTCGATCATCCGTTGGTACGCCACTGCAGCATCTTCCTGCGTGAACTGCATGCGCGCCCGGTCTTCGTCAGTAACAGTCTCTGGGCGCTCGAACTCGACGGTCTCTGGCTCCGTGTAGCGGAGGCTCTGGACATCGAAGCTCATGTGTCGGTGTCGCGTCGCTTGTGCCATCACGACCCGACTGATGCCCTCAACGGCGAACACAGCTTGTGCGTGTTCGAACGGGCCGAAGTGGCCGGCCGACAGGAGCGATGCGAGGAACTCACGATGCTCCTTCGGTGTCCCGTCCATCGCATCGTCGAAGCTCATGTCGACGAGTGAGTCAGACATGTGGTCTCCACGTGCGCAAAACGCGACAGCCTCATCTGGACGCTCGGTACTGTACTCGGTCTTCAGTTGCACATTCATGCGACGATTGGTTGTCTGCTCCGTTACTCCGGCGAGACGTGGTACGAGACCGACTCGACGAGTAGGCGCACAGTCGTGCCACAGCACGTCGCCTTGGCGTAGATGGCTGGTGCATCGGGATACGACCAGTGATACGGTGTCTGGCACTCTGGACACCGCTCATCGGTACACTTCGATGGGTCAGCACCACCGAGCACCTCTGTCCATTCTTCCTCGGTCTCAGTCATCACCGACCACCATCCGATACGAGTCGCCGGTGGATGGCTCGACCGACACCAACCCGGTCGGGTGTGTGTCTTCACGAACGATCGACACTCCGACCGTGCCACCGTCTGTGGTGATGGTCCGGTCAGTCGGAGTGTCCATCGCCTCGCTCAGTGCGTCGAGCTGTGTTGGAGTCGCGCGGACAGTAACGTCGTCTGCCCCACGCTCCACACACTCGTCGATGATCGCGTCCAGGTCCGTTGGCTGTAGCATTGCGACACTGCCCGCCGGCTAGTTCTCGGTGACGTACGCGTCTCCATCGCTGACGGTGGCCGTGCGGGCCTCGGCCTCAACGGAAACGGTTCCGGTTTCGACTGCTGTATCGGTGACAACATCGTACGACAACACGGTTGTCTCATCTCCAGGGGTCGGGCTCGTTTCGACTGTGGTGACATCGAGCACATCCTGTGGAGTCGTCGACCCGTCGTCAACACCGAGGACAACACGATCTGGCTCCATGTCGTGTAGAGCGAGCTCGTGGATCCCGGTGAAGATGTCGTCGATGTCGATCATACCGACCCTCGTGGCTGGCTAATCGCTTCTTCGCCGACCAGTGCTGTCCCCAGTCCATACAGCTCCTCCGAGAGTGTCGAAACCTGCTTCTCGTCCGGATTGTAGATGTTCACGTCGTGGTTGGGGTACGGCTTCTCACGTGATTCACGCTCGATGATCTCGTCTGCAGTCTCACGAAGTTCTGCTGTTGACGATGCTAGCCCCTGGAGTTCTGCATCGATATGGCGATCGATCCGTTGGAACTGTGGCGCCTCAACACGTGCTACGAGAACCCGAGCGTCGGAAAATGCTGTCTCGACCCAGTTGACCTCCGCGTCGTTGCGCACACCGCCGAGGACGACGAGTGGGGACTCTACACGTTCAAGCTGCTGGGAGACACGAGACGTTGGGTACGACTCGCCGAAGAGCTCACGCTGGTGCTGGACGAAGTCCCACAGCTCGTCACTATCGGTCGCATCGAACGAGTCACTGTCGCGAGCGTCCGACCGGATGATGTCGCTCGTCTCGATCACCGGGACACCCATCGATTCGAATTGCCCCTGCACAACGCTCTTTCCGGCAGCTGGTGGGCCGGTCAGAATCAGGATCGCCTGCACGGACTCACTACTCCGTCCGTCAGGGACCCGCGTCGGATGTTGCATACCTCCCGTACAAGCCGTTTCAACAAAAGGCTGTTGTCCCGGTGACCAATACGCGCTACTTACTGCAGTCCTGCTTCTTCCTTTCCGCTATTCCACGAGCCAAATCGACGCTGAACCGCTTCAGGGCTCGCAAAATCGTCATCGCTCGCGAACAGCGATGCCGTGCATTTCCCGTGGCGTTCTTGACAGTCACGGAGTTGTTGGAGCAACTCTTCGCCCGAGTAGATCCGGTTCCCAGGTTGTGTATAATCCAACCCGGCACGATCTTTGGCCTCACTCCACGAGCCAAACCGCTTTCGGACAACGCCCGATGACGGGAGCTCGTCATCGTCATCGAAGACACGCTGGGTGCATTTGCCGTGCTTCTGCTTGCACAGCACCATCGCAGCCAGTAAGGATTCGTCACTGAACTGTTGCTCCTTGCCCGCGTTATTCTTCCGCTCATCAAGACTCTCCAAGCCCGCAGCTTGCTTTGCCTCACTCCAGGAGTCGAACCGGTCGATCACGACCGACGGTGAGACGAGATCATCTTGCTGCTGTAGCAACTGCGTGGTACACTTGCCGTACTCATACTCCAGTTGGCGAAGTTGGGCGAGGATCTCTTCGTCCGTGTACTGCTTACTTCGGCCGGTGTCAGAAGACAGATCTTCATCGATTCCAGCCTGACTCTTTGCTTCTGACCAAGAGCCAAATCGGCGAGCTATTCCGCTTGCCGAGCTGAAATCGTCGTCTTCATTGAACAGACGAGCGGGACACTTCCCATACCGCTCGTAGCATGTCCGAATCTGCTCGAGCAATTCCTCGTCTGAATACCGGTTCTGTTGCGACATACGACTACATACTGGCTTACACCATATAATTCTTGGGGGAAACAACAGTAGTGTATTTAAAATACGCACCAATTCGGTAACAGATTCTTCCGCATCGTCAATCAACGATTTGGCAGTCTATGGAACACTCACACCGATAGACAGGTGTTTTGCACGACTATTGTGCTACCCGGAAACGTGGAAGCGGGGGTCCCCGGTTTTTACGCTGTGTCAGGGATCGTGACACTGAGTTCTGCATCGACAGGCGTTCCCGATGCATCCGTCTCATGGATCGTTGCGAAGTCGATACAGCCTTTCGAAATCAGATCTTCGAAGGCGCGTCGGAGCTCACGCTTCGCGTTCGACTTCGAGGAGACCCACTTGTCGTCGTGATTCGGCTGGTCCCACAGCTCGTTGTCTGCATCGAGTAGCGTTCCAGTCACATCGCCGACAACCGGTGCAGGGTTGTCCAGAGAGGTCATGCCGAGGAGTGCCTCGATCGGAACATCACTCAGGTCCTCGATCCGCTCTCCGTCAGCTGTATCCGCGACACGCTCGCCGACGACACGTTCGACTGGCCCAAGCTCGACAGCTGGCTCCTCGTCGACGCCAGCACCGAAGTCGGAGAGGCCACCGGATTCATCGCTATCTGCATGGCTCGATCCGGCCTCGATATTGGCCTTCTTGAGAAGATCGTCAGCGTGTGTCTGGAGTCGGTCGCGCTGATCGTCGAAGAAGTCCAGGAACGAGTCGCCCGTCATCGGGTCGATCGTTCCCTCGAAGGCGGACTGGTATCGGGCCACGTTCGCCAGCCCGAGATCATCCCAGCCCAGGAACTCGTACACGGTCTCGTCTTTCCCCTCATGCACATCGACGATGTAGTTCTCTTTCAGGTCGCCGATGAGGTTCGTGAGCTCGGATTCCTTGACAGTCGGCGCATCGGACTCCTCGAGGAACTCGAGGATCGGCTTGACTCCCTGCACCTCGTTCATGTCGCCCGATTTCGCACGGATGGACTCTGCGAGGGCGCGTTTCTTGTCGTCGATCTCGTGTGTGGTGGCAAGCAGTGCCTCACGACACCGAAGGAGGTTCGCCACGTCCTGGGGCTCGGCAACCAGATACTCCTCACCATCGACCACCATCGTCTCACGGTTCTGGTAGTTCATCAGCGTGAACCCACGGATCGTGTTCGCCACCATCTGGTAGATCCGGTTGGCCTCACTCCGGCCGTGGGCGAAGATCGGCTTCACGACTTCCCAGCAGTCCCAGTTGAACTGCGCGGAGCCATCAGGGATGGCAACACGCTTCGGTGCGTTCGCTTTGATCGACGCGAAGTGTTCCTTGAGACGCTGCTCTCCGGCCTCGAACGGGTAGCCGTACTCGTAGCTATCTTCACCGAGCTTGATGTGTGAGTGATCGAACGCCATCGCGCCCACTGCTCGGTTCTTCGACTCCGACTCATGGATCGGGATTTTCAGGAGCCGGTCCCACATCTCCATGTCGGCGTCGTGTTGGGCATACAGGAAGCCGTAGACCTTCGCGTCGCGGTTGATCTCCTTCGTCGAGAAGCCCTCTTGTGCGCTGCCCTGCGTGACCTTGTACGACATCTCACCGTCGCCACCGTGGACGGATTTGAGGAACTCGATCAGCTCTTCGGGCGGTTTCTGCAGCTCGTCGAGCATGGCGAGGTCGGCCTCGTCCCACTCCTCGTCGTAGATCATCGACTTGGCCGATCCAGAGGTCGTCGCGTAGATATCCAGGTAGTGGAGTAGCTCCTTCGCCTCCTCGTACGTGTGCGTCTTCCCGGAGCCAGCCGTCCCGATTACGACAAACGAGAGGTAGCTCTTCGGATTCTCCAGCAGCCCCGTCGCGAGGGCAGCCATGATCAGTAGGAATTGCTGCTCGTTTCGGATCGTCCCAGAGCGAACGTAGTTGACGAGATCAACTGCGATATTATCATGGAGTTGATACTCCTCATCCCACGTTTCCTGGGGTGCGGTTACACTCATGCGACGTGGCCCACGGCAGTGTGGGCCGAGTGGTGGTCAGCTAGTCAGCTGACGTTGGCGTCAATGGCTCCCCTCGCGGGCTCTCACCGGACGGGTCAGTATCTGACGCAACGGTAAGTGGATTCCAGCTGATCTCCGAGTCGCCGATAAGGAGACTCACGATCTCATTCCAGCGGGCCGGGCTGGTATTCAGGTCGCGAACGTGACACCCCATGTTGTCACAGCGGAGTGGGCCACCGAGCTCGCGACCGGACGATGGGTCGTAGAGCCGGTCGCCCTCTTCGAAGTAATCGGTGAACTCACAGGGGAACACCGTTCCGCGGAACTCGACTTCCAGCGGAAACGCGGTGTCTGCAAAGTCGAGTAGTCGCTCACGGAACTCGTCGTCGGTTTCGACATCGCTCCACTCGGTTGCATCGGCCCATGGCTCCAGGTCGATGTCCTCCTCGATGCGGAGCATGGACAGGATGACCGGTGCGCCAGCATCGAGTTTCTGGTAGATCGTATCGCGGATGGCGAGCCACGAGTTATACGGCTTCGTCTTCTTGAGATCGAAGTCCACGCCGAGTTCACACTCGTTGCCGTAATCGTCGATCAGGTGTTGGAGGTCACCGTCGTCGGTCGTCGTGTAGTCGCCGTAGATTCGGTAGTCGACGGTACTGTCGACACCGAAGTCACGCTGGAGGAGGTCGACGAAGGCCCGTTCTGCCATCTTGCCCTCGATGCGTGCATTGACGAATCTAGTGAAGCCATCATCGCCATTGCGCTGATCGAGGCGGGCCTTCGGCGTCGAGTCGTCCCACCACAACTCCATCCCGTGACGGAGTGCTTCGGGAAGGACCGTCTGGTCCAACTCGATAACTGGCCGGTAGTCTGTTGTTGGGTCATACGTCGTTCGAGGCTTGCCGTGTGTTGACATCAGATGTAGTAGTTAGGTCACGCTGCAGTCGCGGATGAACATGGATCTCGACCGTATCTGCCTCGCCCGTTTCGGCACGCGAGAGTGGAGGCTCGTCCCCATCGAAGGGGTCAGTGCCGAGGAAGGAATCATGGAGTTCCGTAACGAGGCTATCGTCGAGGTCTGTCGTATCGATGACGAGGAAATCAACGACATCATCGTCATCGTGTGGGACTGCAGTGAGGCATCTGAGCTCGGGCTGTGGGGGAAGCGACGTGAGAACGTCACGGATGCAGTGCTCGGGCTCGCCGGATGCCTGAATATGGTCGGAGTCGATGAGCGTTGTCAACCCATTGGCCGACACGGATTGTTGCACATGAATCTGTACAGGGCGCTCTCCGCTTCGAGCGCCAGTCGCGACAACGGAGATGTCAGAATCGGTATGACGCCAGCCGAAACGATTTCGTTCGCTGATACGTTCCCATGTAGAATCGTCGACAAGCGCCTGATGTGAGACCACATCCTCGCCTGCGATGTTTGGGAACGCGTTTTCGTACTCGGTGTCTGGCGTCATCTGACTATCTGTTCAGAACGGATGCCCACACATAAACCTTCGCCACCTTTTATATACTGATGGCGTCCAATTCATGCATACACGGTATTCCGGGCGTCACATCGTAGCATAGCGAACGTGATACTTGTGCGCCGTAGTGGCCGATACGACACGTATATCGTGCCAACACGGAATATCTCGCTACCCACTCACCGTCCGGGGGGTGTTACTGTCCGTACAGCGTTGCGAGCTCCGGCGTCGAGTTGATCAGTCCCTCGCGCGTGTGCCCGACATCACCCTGGAGTGAGAACGTCCGGAACATCCCGTTGTCACCACCAGCCTGCTTGCGCGACTCGAGCAGCCCTGTCGTGACGTGCTTGTTCAGTGCATCGAGTGCCCGGTTGTAGCTCTTCGGCTCCGTCTCCGTGTCTCTCGAGAGTGTCTGGTAGACGTCATGGATCTCGCTCGTCCGGAACCACTCCTTGTCCGGGTTGTTCCGTGAGAGCCGGCAGATCGCAAACAGTAGCAGCTTCCCAGCAAGCGGTGTTCCCTTCACGAGATTCATCGCGATCTCGACCTCGACGAGCTCGTCTGCATCACGAACGTGCTGGGGTGTGACCTGCTCGTCACCCTGCTCTTCGGCGAGGTCGCCGGCCTTCCGGAGGAGCTGGACTGCCCGTCGTGCGTCACCGTGCTCTTCTGCTGCGAGCTCTGCCGTCGTCTCGATTGTCTCGTCCGCGAGCGCGCCCGCGCGGAATGCGTCACGACGATTGCCCAGGATTGCGACCAGCTGGTCGGTCGTATACGGAGTAAACGTGCGGTGTTCCGGCTGGAGGGTCGACTGGACGCGAGACTCGATGTCCCCACGGAAGTCCAGGTCGTTGGAGATCCCGATCGTCGTCACCGGCACCTCGACGCCGTCTTTCGACTTCGTCCGCGAGAGCGTGTAGAGGATCTCGTTGATCTCCGGGAACTTATCGATCTCGTCGATGACAACGACGAGTCCACCGGAGAAGTGCTCCTCGACGGTGGGCCAGAGCTTCTTCTTCCGGTAGTGCTCGGCCGAGAGCCCGGAGAATGGGACGTTGATGTCCGTGTCTGCCTTCGTGTTCACCTGCGTCGCAATCTCACGCCACGCCGACGTACACGAGCTCTGCGGGTCGGGATTGAGATAGACGCTCGCGATCGGGTCGTCCGTGTCGGCGGTGACGCTTTCGAGTCGCTCACAGACGTGGCGTGCCGTCAGTGTCTTCCCGGTCCCGGTCTCGCCCCACTCGAGCACGTTGTCGACACCAGCAGCGCCCGAGCGACGCATCTCACGAAGATTCTTCGCGAGGAACGTGATGTGGTCGTCTCGGCCAACGATCCGGTCGGAGCCGGGGATGTTGTCGACTTCGAGTAGTTCCTTGTCGGCAAAGACGCCGGCAGACTCGGCCTCGTCCGAGCTCTCGTCGTCGTCCAGTGCCAGCAGTTCGTCGACGGTCGATTGGCGCGTGTCCTCGCTCATACTACAGCTGTGTACACCCACTCACTAATAGGTGTCGCGTCCTCACGGTGAGTGGACCCAAACACACACCCCCCGTGCGGTGAGTGGGACGCCCCCCGTGTGGTGAGTGGATACAGACGAGACACACCGGAATCGTTCACGAACGGATTCAGTCGATGCGTCAGACACCCCCCACGCGGTGAGTGGTACTGGTCGATGTGAACGAGTGACATGACCCTCCCCCACCCCTGGTGGTGAGTGGTAGGGCATGGTGTGGGCCTCCGTTGGCGTCGGTGGTGGCGACCGGGCCGAGTTCGAGCCGACCCGAACCCCGCACTCGCTGTGTCTCGCACGGGTACGGTGCCGAACCACCGTACCCGCGCTGTACGCCTACTTGGTTGGCTGTTCACAACGAGGTATAATAAAGATACTGATAGCGGTGCGGTGGGGAAGCGGTGGTTGTCGCTGGGACGGGGCTGCATGGGGACGGCACCAGCTGTACCGCCTGGAATCGACCGCATCAACCCGTCTACCGCCCCACCGTCTGTATCGTCTGGCCGACCGTCGCCGGGTGTGGCTGATTTCGACTGCGAACACTGCTGCACAGGGTGCCCTACCACTCACCACCTGGGGTGGGGGTGTATGTTGTTCTGTTGACACCACGACGTTCGTACGAGATACGAACATGCAGACGCGACAGATTGACGGGATAGTCTCACGACCGTTCGCGTATGGTAACAGATACAGCTGTCAGGCGAGTGCAGCTCTGTTGTATCGCCATCACAGGCATCGTCTTGCTGTCCGTCTCCATCCTCGGACTCTACGACTACACGTTCAGTCCGATCGAGGTGACGGCACTACTCACGACGACGACCGTCTCGATGGCGACCTGCTGGCTCGGTAGCATCATCATCTTCTCCGACCGCTACCCGTCAATGGATGCGACGCACTAACTTTTTGTTGCGTTCGCTTCGCATACGCGTGTGTACAGACGAGAGCTGCTCTCGACGGTCGCAGCTGGCGCGGTCGCAACGACAACAGGTTGTGCAGCACTCCTCAATCGAGAGCCGGCCTTCGAGGCAGTCCGATACTCCTTCGCGAGTGAGGCGCCATTCCGATACAGCGTCGAGCACGACGGCCAGGTCGTCGATCAGGACACGTACCCACGCACGGACGGCCATTATCCCAACTGGACAATCTCGTACGACGAGGTCCCGAACACACTCACGCTGTTCGGCAGGCACGTCGCCGGGAGCGATCTCGATTCGATCATGTTCGAGGTCCAGGGCGCCGTCACGGTTCGTGATGGGCCGGAGAACTGGCAGCGGATCATGAAGCAGTGGGGCAACGGCGACCATACTGTCCAGGCGACGCTTGACCTGACGAGCTCCGAGCTCGATAGATAGCGTCTGACGAACACTTATCCCCGTTGCGTCTGTGGTGCAAGATGGACCATGCATCCCAGTGATTCCACATGACCGCTCGCGTCGCGATGTACTCCGCGAAGGGTGGGACCGGGAAGACGACAACGGCGATCAATCTCATGGGTGCCTGTGCTGCACAGGGACTCGATGTCCTCCTGGTCGACATCGACCCGCAGGGCAACGCAACTGAAGCGCTTGGCTTCTACGACGAGTGGGACGCCACGGCGCCAACGATGTTCGATGTCCTCCTCGATGGTGCTGACCCGGAGCCACTGCTCCTCGAGCACGAGGAGTGTACCGTTTTGCCCTCGAACATGGACCTCCTCACGATCGAACGTGAGCTCGCGTACGACCACAAGGCCGACAAGCCGGTCCTCTCGTATCTGGACCAGGCCCTCGCGCAGGTAGACGACGAGTTCGACCTGACGATCATCGACTGCCCACCGAGCTTTGGCTTCCTGACCGACTCGGCACTGTATGCAGCCGGGTCGGTTGTCATTCCAGCGCTGGCTGAATCGACGAGTCAGCGTGCCGTGGAGCTACTCTTGAAACAGATCGTCCGGCTCGAGGGTGAGGTGAACGCCAAGGACTCCCCGGATGCGTACGACCCGCTGCGCGTCGCCGAGGTCGCTGCTGTGGCCAACCGTGTCGAGACGACGGGCGATGCCGAGCGAATGGTCGAGTGGATGCAGACGACGTTCAGCGGAACGCCAGTGTTCGAAGTTCGAAAGCGAGTCGCCCTCCGTCGCGCGATCGAGAACCATCGGTCGATCCACGCGCACAACGAGTCGTGTGACATGGAGTCAGTGTACGACGACCTGGCCGAGACTGTTCTCGACCACGTCGGTATCGACCACCAGACAACCGAGACACCACAAATCTCCAATGAGTGATGATGAATCAGCCGACGACGAGCGCGCACAGGATCTCCAACAACTCCGAACCCGTGACCGAGGAACGGACCAGTCAACGACCGAGTCGACCGAGTCGAGCGACGACGAGCTCGAACCGGTCACACAACGCAACCACAGTACGTTCTATCTCTCAGATGAGATCCTGAACGCACTGGACGGGTCGCGCAAGGAACTCGAATATCTCGCCTCGAACGAGTTCCCCGATCTCGATCTCGAGAAGAATCGCCATCTGCGCCCACTGGTGATCCTACTTGGGATCGAGCAGCTGGAGGAGATGGACATCGAGGATGTCATCGACCGGCTCGAATCTGACGACCGACTCGACCCGGTACAGTAGCCGACGCGGTACTCTTTTACTATCGGGCAGGCTAGTGGTAATTGCCTCCACAGGAGGCTGGAATCACTGATTGCGGACGGGGTGGTGCCCGTCTGCTATTCCGTTTCTGGCGATGCTACGTTGTGAGCAACGGCGCTCGTCTGTGTGTAACCCGGTTCAGCAATAATTATGTGCCACCGTATGTATACGACGCACGTGGATACTAGCAAACGTTCGTATGTCTTGGACTCACCATCCGAAGCTGAAATCAAGCGCGTGCTTGATGAAATCGAGCTCACAGACGCTGTGTCGTCCTTTTCTGTCGAAGTCGAGTATGATGGCTCGATGTTTCCTGAAATAGCCGAATCGGACACTGACCAACCCGCTGATTCTGATCCCAGTCGCACTACTGAAACGTCGACAGACCAATCTGAAGAGACAGAACCATCTGTCGAGGAGATCGAGACCGACGATGTCGATTCGATCTCACTCAGTCCTGGAACGCAAAAGTGGCAGCTCGCAACGGTGTTGTTCCACGCTGAAAGCAATCCGAAACCGCGTGATATCACCTCGGCACTGAACGGGAGCTCATGGGAGATCCCACAGGGCAGTGCGTATCATGCACTGAGTCAACTCGTCGAGCTCGAAGTGATCGAGCGGGGCGACAGTTCAACGTATGAAATCAGTTCGCGTGGCGAGCGCCTCCTTCGCGATCGGTGCCGTGGCGACAGTAACGCTGGACTGGGTGTTCCTGATGATGTCTGGACAGGCATGGAACAGATGGATATCGTCAACAGTGGGCCGAGTGCCCAGCAAACGCAAGTCGCGTCGGCTGACTAACTGTCGGGTACCGTTACGATCGCCACGTCGCCATTCTCGTAGACGTTCTCGTAGCACTCCACAGCAGCCTGCACGACGTCACCAGCTTTCTGGTAGGTGATGGAGTCGGTCGTCAGGATGTGTGGCGTCACGATCCCGTCAGCTGACGGTGTGCCTCCAAGCGCCCCTGTGTTGTGATGTACCATGATATGCTCGGGGACGTACAGTTCTTCCTCGATTGCTGCTTCGAATTCCTCGGGCGCTGGGGGTAGATGGATCGAGATCTCGCTGACATAACGGCTCTCTTCGTGCTTCGAGAGAGCCGATTCGTTGCCAGAGATGCTTGAGTTTGTGATCGCGTTGATGTGATCATCGTTACCGTAGTCTGGCCAGACATCGATATCTCCGATACGGAAGTCCGTCGTCTTGCGTCGTTTGCTGACGCTCTCGATGGGCCCGAACCCCCGGATGCGAGCAATGAGGAGCTGCCGTTGGACGTACTCGCGATAGATCGTGTCGTGGGCCGTACACTCGTCACAGGTGAGCGAGTGTGCTAACCGTCGCTCGGTACTCTCCTCGTCTGTCGTGTCGATACGTGCGCCACAGTCTGCGATTGATGTTGTCGGCATTAGTATAGCACCGTCTCGTTGTTCTCGTCTTCGAACTCCTCGATCGAATACGGCGATCCCGTCTCGATCGCGATATGCGCGCGGTCGTCGCGAATGTCGACGAACCAGACATGGAAGTCCGGCTCGACCGTCACTGCTCGCCCGACCTCGACACGTCGCTCGCAGTCAAGGACGGCGTTCACTCCCTCGCGATCCTGTCCACTCCCATCGAGGATGACCTTCTGGACGTGGATCGTCGTTTCAGGGGCGACTTCGTCGATCGTGACCTGCCACTGTTCGGTATTGCGTCGGAGCGACACCGACGCGCCGGCAGTGAGCCACGAGTCGCCATCGAGGAACGAAACCGTATCCGCTTGCGGATCATTCAGGTCGTCGCCTCCACACCCGGCCAGTAGCACACTCGCTGCGCCACTGATTCCGGCAAGATACTGTCGCCGATTCATGTTTGTGCGATGTGCTTGATCGCCAGTGAGATGTCGTCACCTTCGCCCTCGAACTGGGTGCCAGCGATGATCTCACCGTACCAGCACGGTTCTCCGGCATTCATCACCAGTGCGTACTTGCCCGATGCGTGATTGCACAGCTGCTTCATCGTTCGCTGTGGATTCTGTACCTCGTACGGGTCGATGGTGACCTCTGCGTTCCACCCGTCAACGTCGTAGCGGAACGGGCCCTCGTAGTGGTTCCACGCCTTGTCGGCAAGGATGATCACATCCGTGACGACGTCTGGAACGTCAGTCATTGCTGGATCGCCCCAGCTGCCCGCAGTGGTAGTCGATACGTTCGGTCCGATGTTGGTTCGATGGTGAGCTTCATCTGTGTTGGATACCGTCAGCTTCGTCTGCAATCTGCTCCAAGAGCTGTGACGCCAGACGCTCAGCATTGCGCTCCTGGACTTTCTGTGCCGTCGGGCCATCTGTGTCGAGGATTCGGTTTGACGCTGCGACCTTCAGTCGATACTGGGTGACTGGGTCTTCCAGCAGGTAGCGGTCTGCAATCCCGCTACTGTCGTTCCACCGAGTAAGCTCGACACGGCGCATGATCGACTCGACCGCATCATCGCGTGCGCGAAACGCCTCCTGACGGATGATACGGTGTGCCTCGTCGCCGGCATGTCCCTGGTACTGGTATCGGTCGCTCTCGTTCAGCTCCGATCGGAGCTGTTCGAGCGCATACCAGCGACACGTTTCAGGTGACCCAGCCAGTGCTGTCGCCGTCAGCCCCAGTTCGTCACGGTAGACGACCGTCTGATTGAACTGCTGCATGTCCCACGTCGGTGGCCCGGACTGGCGCTCCGGTTCATCACCACGGAGGACACCGATTGCACGCGTGAGTCGAGCTCGGCTGAGGTCACTCGCTTTGATGTAATCGCGAATGAGCATGCTCAACAGCACGATGTTCAGGTAGACCGTAACTGCCCAGATCGTCGGCTCCCAGTCAAACATCGCGTGGCCCTCGCGTCAGCCAGTTGGCGATAGCGGTGGCCAGAAACACTGCAGCTGTAGTGGCGAGCCCGACTATCTCAATCATCGTAGTGCTCGACCGACTCGACTTTGAACGACCCGTGGCTGAATGCGATCGCCTTGTCTGGTAGCGAGAGGATGAACAGCTCGTCCGGGTCACCCTTGTACTCGAGTTTCCCGAGTACATCCTCCGCTGCAACGATGTCCCCTTCCTCGATATCTTCAAATCTGGACATACTGCGTGTTGCATGGCGACGTACATGAATATGATGGAAGCGACCCGTACAGCTGTGGCGCACTAGCTGCCCACACAGATGGTACAGTTTGCGTATCGTCGCATATGGTTTATCTATTCGCGGAGCGACGCGCTACCGGCGTAGGACAGTGAGTTCCTCGGAAAACTCCGAGGGTTGGGGTCGACCACCCAACACCGGAGGTTCTATCCTCCGGGGACGGCCGATAGCAGACGACCGACGGCGAACACCGAGGGTCCGTACCCTGTTTTCGCCGGATGTGGGGTATTTGCCTCCACGCACCGCCGTCCAGGCCAGAGAAAAGCTGACCCGTGTGCGATGTAGAGATCTGCGCTGTACGCAGGTCGGACACCATGCCGACATCGGCGCTCTCAGCCGACATACACACGTATGGCACCACGCACATATAACTGTTGGGAACCAATACGCGAAACGGCGCATATTCTCAGATAGGAGGCTGTATCCCAGTATCTAGCACCACCAGCGCCGTGTACGGAGTGCAGTAGGTATTTCTTACTGGAACTCGTTTGCACGCTATGAGCAATGTGCTTGATGCAGAACTGCGGAAAATCGAACGGGAGACCGGCGTCCACGTGATCGCTGACGCTGAGTACGGGTCGACGGCCACTGGCCTCGACGGCCCCAACTCCGACCTCGACGTGATGTTCGTCTACCTCAACGCACACTCACGTCATGTTGCTGGCAATCAGCCGGATACCATCACGCGCACGAGCGATACCGAAGACATCGAGCTCACCGGCTGGAGTCTCGAGAAGTTCGTGGGGAGTGACTCGGGGATTCTCTCCTCGAACCCCTCGGTCATGGAGTTCATCAACAGTCCGTCGCGACGCACCTTCAGTGAGCGCGTCGACGGGTTCGAGCAGCTCTGTCGGTATGCCGAATCGGAGTTCAAGCCACTGGCGCTCATCAAGCACTACAACTCCTTCGCGACATCCAACCACCATCGCTATCTGAAAGACCGGTACAAGCTCGCCGAGGATGCAACGTGGGCCGACATTCGAGAACTGTCGCCACCCTCACTTCCCGACCCACCGAGATTCGGTGTCGACGAAGAAGAGTCGTTTATCGGGCCGAACGAAACGACAATCGCCTACCGGGCGACTGAGACCCGAGAATCCACGATTCCAACCAGAGCAGCTGTCGAGGCTGGGTATCTCGTTCGGGCAGCGAGTGACCGGACACCCAAACGGGCGCTCACGGTCATCGACGCACTCCTTCGATCGCTGTACGTCGAGTTCGAACATGAGCTCCCGCCAGCCAACTTCGATGAACTCCAAGAATCGGTCGGCGTGCTCATGGATGGCGACATTCCGGGCCCGAAGATCGACCATCTCAAAGAAGCGAAGCGTACCGGAGATGGGGACGAGATAAGCTATCATATCCCGGTCAACTGGATCGAGTCGAAACTCGACCGCACGTTCGCCTACGACGATCACGTCGACCGGACGCCCTACAGTGAGACCGTCGATGACTGGGTGGAGCGCATCGTCCAGTCCATCGCGTACGGGGTCCAGTAGTTATTTGTATCGGGAACGCATTCACCCGAGTGCATGAAAGACGCAGACGAGCTGCTTGGTCGCTACGCACAGGACACTGTCACCGGGTTCCATGGAGTTATCACCGCTGTCAGTGAGCAGTATCCGGGCTGTACGATCATCAACGTCGAGCGTGAGCTCGACCGGCCGGACATGTCGACAGAGTCGATGTTCAAGAACCGCTTCCGCTTCGACCTCGGTGAGCAGAAGATCCCGCCGGCAACGGACAATCTGCTGGAAGAGAAGAACATCACGCTCGGTACGCGTGTCCGACACACTGTCTCCGGGTTCGAGGGTGTGGTCACCATCATCCAGCACGACCTGGAGTCCGTGACGCATGTCTCGGTCATGCTGTCGCCCGAAGACGATGACGCTGCTCCTCCGGAGACGAAGAGCGTCGACCTCCATCTGCTCGAGCGTGTCGATGATGGAATGGAAGCGGAATTCGAGGACCTCGTCGACTCGGATGATGACGACGGTGGGGAACGAGGGCCGGTGAATACGTCGACACCGATGGCGAGCGACAAACTGACGCAGTAGTTTCTAGTACCCACGAATCATTGGTGAGCTCGTGTCGCAATCAGTAAGTGGTGCCACAGACACCAGTGGCCCAACGGAAACCAGTGATTCCACCGTCGCAGATGCACCCACAGAGAAGATCGAGACCGTTCTCGACCGATCGTCGAGTGACGAGCTCGAACAATATATCCAAGAGATCGAGGAGCGCCGGCACGTGATTGACGCCTGCCCAATCGACATCTACGTGTCCAGCTCCAACCGTCGCTGGTCGTACCCATACCGGCTGAACACGTACTACAACAAGCGCCCTGGCGTCGCCGACTCCTCGGAGACGATGATGATCGACTCGGGGTGGGGGAAACTCGGCGATATCGACAAGATCCTCGAAGTCGCGAGCGATCTCGAGGCGGACACCATCATCGGTGAAGACATGACACCTGCCGTCGAGGGCTACGAGCAGTTCACTCCCGAGGAGAATGCTCGGATGGCGTGGGACGGTGTGCAGAGACTCGAGAACCACAGTTGGGACGGTGACATGCTACTCCCCATCCATCCCCACGATGGCTCCTACCAGTACAGCCTCGACGAGCTGATGCACTACGATGTTGGCCGAGTACTCGGCTTCGAGGATCATCCTGCATTCGACATGCGGTCGTGTCGATTCGATCTCGTGGAGGCATACGGTGGGGTTGCCATCGGGGGACTCCGTGACCTCGACGTCGAGGAGCGAATCGAGGCACTCCGTTCGATCCGCAACCGCGTTGGCTACCAGACGACGGTCCACGCACTCGCACCGGGCACCGAGCCCGAGATGATCCGCTTCCTCAAGCACAATCCACGTGTCATCGACTCGATGGATATCTCCACGCCGGAGAACAGCGTTGCCAACAACAAGCTCCCTGACCGAACGTGGAGCCAGGACCGCTTCATGTTCCCCACAGGAACCGACTCGACGACGGTCAGAGCATCCGCCACGGTCTTCCAGACCATCATGCTCAACTATATGTTGAGCCCGCTGTGCGACGACTCAGCGATCGGTCGCGACGATCCTGAGCTCATCTGCCCCGACTGCGAGTACGGCACCCACAAGCGGAGCCATCGATACTGCCCGAAGCACGGGACCGAGATGGTTGAGTTCGACGAGTACGACGACTGACGACACAGACACCATCGAGACAACAGACGCCCTTGGCGTTACTGGTACGTCCGGTCCTTCTCTTCGTCCTCATCGACGGTTTGCTTGTAGGCTGCAACTGCCTCATCACGAACTTTCGCTGCATCTGCGTCTGGATCCTGGATCTGTACGTAGCCGTGCTCGGTCTCGATCACAGCGAGCGTTGGAGGTTCGCTGTCTTCATCACTCATGCGACGTACCTCAGAACGCCCGCTGTGCGTTCAGCCATCGGTTCTTACAGGCGATCGTGCAGAATCGAACGTCTGCCCACGCTACTGTTTCTCCATCGCCTGCGACCATGTCGCTACAGCTGGCACACGGCTCCTCGTACTCTGGATCTGCTACATCAGTCATGCGACAGACGACACAGGCCCAACAGGTACAACAGATACCCGTTAGGCGGTCGTTGCTTCGATCGGGCGGATGTTGTCTGGAACGTCTGTCTCGTAGCCCAGGAGCGTGTGCAGCTCCTGGCGTGTCACGGCAATCGGTTCGTCTCGCTCTTCGGTTTCGATGTACGCAATCCGGAGCAGTACTTTCCTGTCTCCGAACGCACCATCGTCGACGATGCGGGGCTCGTGTGTCGTCTCGACGTTGGTCGCCGTCACAGACTCGCCCTGATAGGTCATTCCCTCCTCGTTGATCACCGACGCCCAGATACCACTCACAGTGGCCTCTCGTCGAGCTCGAACTCGACTGTTTCAACCCGGTCAACGTATCTCAACTCGACCGAGACATCTGCCCGTGCAATCATCCCAGACTGAACGGTCAGTGGAGATATCGACACCTCGCCGATCGAGGCCACGTCCCAGTCGACCGCCTTGTCTGTGTGGCGTGTCACTGTAGATCTGAGTGTCGCGACTGGGAGGAGACCACTCATATCGACTGCACCTCGTCTTTCAGGACACGCACACACTGCTTGGAGGCGACCGAGCGGATCTCTCCCTTCGAGTCCGTGTCCAGATCGATGTCGTCGTTCATGATGCCCCACGCATTCTCCTCGACCGCGTCAGTGATGACGCGACGCGGGAGCTCGGTCATCATCTCCATCGTCAGCCCGTCGAAGTGGCCTTCGTCGACGAGCTTGTGCATCTCCTTCCGGATTCGAGCGTCGGTCAGATACGTCTCGACGAACTGCTCGGCCGGTGTAGAGGGAATAGACGACGATGACGACGGTGACCTGTGCTGCTCTCTGAACGAATCGTGGACCATCTTCGCCCGTGCCCCTGTGTCGATGTTCCGGAGCACGACACCCTCGGCAAGCCCGTCCGCATCGAATGCCATGTCGGCATCATTGTCTGTCTCTCGAAGCCGACTCTGGGGTACCGAAACTCCTTCCTCACGGATGCTCGATGCTGGCCTGGTACCGAAGTGTGGGACAGTCTCGAGAAGCGTATCGCCAGCGAGTTCGAGGAACTTCCCCCGATCGACGAACTGCTCGGTCTCCCGATCGTAGATGTCGAAGACGAGCACGTTGGCGGGGAACTTCTCCTGTGGGTCTGGATGTCGCCCCTCGAATGCGTCGTACGTGATCGTATGCTCGTGCATCGACTCACCGTAGAAGACCCACCGCTCAGGCTCGTCGAGAGCGTCCGGGATGAAGTATCGGGCGAGCCAGTCCCGTGCATGCTCGAAGGCACTCGGGAAATCTTCGAGCTCGGCGTGGTCCTCACCGACTCCGTAGGTATGATTACGCGATCCGATGATGAGTTCTCCGTCGTTGATCGCGAACCGGATGTTCGCCCCATCGAGTTTCTCGGTTATCTCGACGGTCGTCCCATTATCGAGGAGGCCCTTGGCTTCATCACTACTCGGGTACCGTATCGACGGATACTTCGGAATCTCCATGCGACGACCGCCCGCGACTGATGCCACAGATGCCTGTGGCTCCCTGTACGCCTGTGTCGACTGTGGCGTCAGTCGAGGGACTGCATCTTCGTGTACTCGCCGTCTGTATCGATGAACTGGATCTCTGTGGCGCCATCGTGCCCATGGATCTCCTTGGTCGCTTGGAGTCCATCGGGGGCTGGCTTCGTCGCCATCCCGTTCGAGTCGGTGTTGAGGTCCTCGTTGTCGCTGTTGTCCCACTGCATGTGGACGGCACCGTCAGGGTAGACGACGCCTTCAGCAACGACACCGGTCCCACTGGTGCCAGAGACATCCTCCGTCCGGACGAGCTCGAACCGGCGAGAGTTGTGATCGGCTGCCATCGCCTCCTGGAACTCCTCCACCGACATCTCCGTGTGCAGCTCTTGGCGCATACCGTCAACCTCGATATGCAGTTCGATCTCGGCGATCGCTGGCTCATTACCGAAGGTACCATGGTTGATGTTGTACGTGTACTCCACAACATCGTCAGGATCGACGTCGACGAACGTCCCATCGAAGATCGTCAGCACACGAGTGAGGTACTCGTACTCTTCCTGGTCCCAGGTATTGCTCCCGTCCCAGTCGGTCGTACCCATCTGCCACGGGTGATTCATACAGACTCACCCATCCAGTTGTCCTCTGCCAGTCGAGCAGCGTTCTCCGCGTAGCCAGCCATATCGACCCAGTTGTCTCCGTGGTAGTGGCCCTCGGCCGAGCGCGCCACCTTCAACAGGACCATCATGTTGGCCACATCGACAGCGTCGACATCGGTTCCGAGATAGCCAGCCCACATCTGAGCGATGCGATCGAAGGAGTCCTCCGGATCGCCGTGTGTGTCAGGCCGGTCGTAGACGATATCGTGTGCCTGCTTGAGGATATGGCTCTCCTCGAAGCCACTGTTCGCTGTGGTCTGCCTCTCGTCTGTGTCGTCCGTGTCGTCTGTGTCGTCCGTGTCGTCTGTACTCGTGGCTTCTCCAAGTCGCACGTTCGCGACCCGCTGTACATCGACGGTCGTCGCTACATCGGTCTGCTCCCACTCGACAGCACAGAGATGAACGTCGTCTACATCGAGGGCATGCTTCCCACAGACCCACTGCTTGATGCCCTCACGACCGCCGAGTGGCACCATGAGGATACAGGAGTGGTTGCGTTGTTCGAGCGGGCTCCGATGGCAGCCGTCGTACGTACACGACATGTCCGAGACGGCAAACCTGTCGGCCCACTGTGTCGAGAGCTCCCACATGATCCCATCAGTCTGGATCGTGACGCCGAACTCACTGAGGTAGTTCTCGATGTCCGATGTCATGGTTCACGCTCCCCGAGTGCCAGCCCGATTGCTTCGTCCATCGTCTGTGCGACACTGTCAGAAACGACTTCGAGGAACTCTGGAACCATCGACCGGCCTGCGTTCCATATGACGACAGCTGTCCCCGAGCGCATCGCGTGGAACGCTTCCATGGATGCACCGGACAGCTCGTAGTCTGGACGCCGATAGACAAGCACCACGTCCGACTGCTGGACGTGCTGCATGTCCCACTCGAAGATCTTCTCGAGTTCCCGCTCTGGATCCATGTTGTGCTCGAATGGATCGAAGAGCGTACACTCTATGTCACTATACGAACTCGCGACGTGCTGGCTGACATCGTCTCGCCAGTCTCCGCCACCAGCCCGCTCTCTGGGGCCCGCCAGGTAGATCTTTCGCTCCATGCGACATGGTTGATCGACACAATTCCCGCTGCTGCGTCCGCCTAATACGGCGTGCTCTGTTGGAGGTCGACGCGGAGTTCGATCTCTTCCGACGATTCCCCACGGGACTCGTAGACATCGTACGAGCGCCCTTCGATGGTGAATTCGAAGGTGTCGAGACTGGACTGCCGATTTTGCCGATCGAGTTCTTCACCGAGTGCCGACAGCCGTTCTTCGAACGTGTCTCCGTTGTCGATTGACTGGCCGATGTCGGATTCATCGACTCCAGTATTCACATCCGATTCTGCTTCAGTGTCTGTCATATCTCCGTGTACTTGTCTGAGACACTTGAACGTTTGGAGAATGCGTTTACTGAATGTCGGCGTCCCACTCCCGCTCTTCGACGACGTCTTCCCACGTCTCGATCACGATATCGTCGAACTCCCAGCCCTTGAGCTGGCAGAACGCGTCGAGTTGCCAGAGCAGGCGCGCGATCTCGAGTGAGATCTGTGTCTCGGAGGACTCTTCATCGTTCACATACCGACACAGCGACCCGTATCGCTGGTACAGTTCGGTGATGCACTCGATGGGGTCGTCAGTCAGGGTAGCACCCCCACGTGTGTAGTGTCTCACCTGGTCGCTAACTTCGATCCCAGCACGCGACGCGAAGTCAGCGAGATAGATGGCCACATCTGCAACCGAATCACGCTCGGCGTCGTCTCCAACGTCGCCATCGTACTTCTCGGCATCATCGATCCCCTGTGCGCGCTTGAGTACCGATGTCGTGAGCTCACCGAGCTCCTCGCCGGCGCCGGTCAGTGGATACATTGCTGGTTGGTCGCCGAAGTTATCCTGTGACCATTCACCGACCTGCTTCGCGAGCAGCTTGAAGTCCAAATGCGTTGTAGGTTCTCCCATCTCCTCGGCGTATGGGCGTCCCGTAGAAAAATCTCCCGGTAACCAGTTTACTGCTCGATGAAGTGGAGCGTGAACACGGTATTACACGAGTCACAGACCGTCTCCTCGGTTCCTCGCCATGTGGCCGGGAGACTGAGGTATGCGTCCTCACAATTCGGGCACTCGACATCGCTGTGGCCGGACCCACCGTCGCCATGTCGGAACTTCATGACGGGATCGCTGAACGATGTCAGCCCAGTGTTGAGTACCCATTCGAGGGCATCAGCATATCCCTCGTAGTACGCCTGTTTCTCACCACTGCTGGTGAATTCTTTGAAGCCGATCGATGCGAGTTTGTCGTGAATGGCGTCGATGAAGTTCAGACTCATATGTCGTTCACTGTTGCCCATTGACCGACGAACGGGTCGAATATCTCTAGATCGCCGAGTGGGCCAGGATCGAAGGCACGTTCCGGACATCCACACACGAGTACGAACCCACCATTGCGCTGTTGTGCAAGCCCGACGTGATCCTCACAGTCCGGACAGATCACAGAGCCAACGTCAGTCGTCCACAGTCCAGTGTCTGGATGGAACAGGCCCTCCTGTGTCAGCACAACAGGGACGCGTACGTCGTCACACTGGCATTCGAGTGCGTACGGACTGTGTGCGACAAGCTGTGGAGTTGCGTTACACTCGGTACACGGATACCGGTCGTATGTCGGTTCGTCCATAAAAAACGGAGTACTGCGTTAGTTCTCGTCGCCGTCGGTGGCGAGTGGGTCGTCATCCGACTCACGGAGTGGGGCACCGTAGGTTGCCCGTAGCTCCGCGTGGATGCGATCGTCGATCTGTGCGAGGTTAGCTGTGTTCCGAATCCGCTGCCACAGCTCGTCGTCGTCGTTGTCGTGGTCGCGGAAGACACGCAGTTCGGCGTTGCGAAGCTCTTCCTCGCGGTAGACGAGTTCGTTGACTCCAGCATGGTCGTAGCTGGAGTACTCCAGGTCGCTGACGACCTCGCGCGTCACACCGAACGAAGAGGTGAGCGTGTGCTTGTTCAGCGAGTGACGGTGGACGAAGCCAGTGTTGGGGTCGAGGAAGGCCGACACCGACACCGTCGTCGTGAGTCGTTCGAGCTCGGGGCAGCTCGAACTGATCGCCCGCTTGATCGCCGACAGTGCGCCGGCTTCGAAGTTGTTGACACCGAGATAGTCGCCCGGCGTCGTCAACAACTCGACTGTCGCGAGGAACCGCTGTTCCTTCTCGCTCACGATGACAGTATCCTCGCCGATCGAGAACAGCATCTCTTCGGCAGTGTCGATACTGAACGTGATGAACTCATGCCGGCCGTCGTAGTTGGTGAGCTCACCGCCCGTGTTGTGCGGAGGAACGGTCGTATCTTCGGTCAGATAGTTCTCACCGTTGTAGCCGACGTAGAACGTGTCCGCGATGACCCAGCCGTCATCGCGAACATCGATCATCCGACTATCGAACACGCTGCCAACGAACTGCTGGACCTTGTTGGTCGACACGCGCTGTGCGCGGGCCGTCCGGTAGGTCCGATAGACACTGTTGGCTGCATCGGTGTCCAGTTCGGACTCACCATCAGCCTCCCGATTCTCGAAGTAGCTGATGATGATGTCGGAGATCTCAGAGCTCTCACTCGCCGTGAGAAGAAGATCCTCGTCGTGGTCACCAACGGTCGTACTGATCTCGTAGCGATCGTGATCGAGCGAGCCCGCAACGGTCACCTCGATCTGGTACTCTTCGCTGATCCCATCGAGGGCGTCTTCCTGGAGCTGTGCAACCGTGTCAGGGTAGAGCTCCTCTAGCGTTTCACCGTTGGACGCGTCAGGCACATCACCCAACGCGTCGGCATCATCGTCCTCGAGGTCGTCCTCGATGTCAGCGATGATCCGCCGGAGCCCATGACTGAACTCGACACCGTATTGGGTCTCCTCGACGCCCTCGAGCATCTTCTCACGCGTTCGTGGGGTCTCCAGGAGATCCTGGAACGCCTCGACGATCTCCTCAGGGAGATACGAACCGTACTCTGCTTCGAGTGCGTGGTAGAGGTGCGTTTCGTCGTCGGTCGCGTCGTCAGGGATGAACCGGCCAAGATGGACCAGATCACCGACCAACGTCTCGCCGTCCCGAAGCATCACCGTTCCGCTGATCTCGAAGGATCCATCACCGATCATGTCGGCGTCGACGGAACTCGAGAAGACGATCTGGTTCGCCATGGTTCCCGGTTCCATCTGTTTCTCGCCGTCGCTATACTCGACGTAGTATGTCGAAGGACGTCCATCCCGCGTCTGAGACGATCGCTCCAAGACAGTTGCCTGGAGCTTGTCGCGGAGTGAACGGTCCGATCCGAATTCTTCGTGCATCGCATTTCCATTTTGTATGGTGGCACACTTGTACCTTGTGGGAACAGGTTGTATTTGAGTCCGCTGGCCATACTGCCTGAAACGACAGTCTACGACATTTTGAGAGTTCGTCAGTATTCACGGGGGTATAACCCGTTTACACAACTATTATGTGTCGCACCTACAATATCACGTGTATGTCGAACAGTGAATCGACGGGGACGGACCCCGCCGACCCAGTTGACCCGGATGATGAGATCGATTTCTCCAACACGAAGTTCCAGCAGCTCCCGGATGTCATGCCCTCGAACGTCCAGACGGACGACGAGGACCATGCTGTCTTGGATGCACTCGGCGAAGACCACGATACGACGTTCAAATACGACCCACGTCGCCAGGGTGAGCGCGTCGCATTCAGGTACGCGTCTCCGAAGGCAGCCCTTCGTGAGTACATCGCCAACTCGGAGTCGGCACTGATTCGCCGAGCTCGGAGCATCGTCCCCGAACAGACCGATATCTCGAGTGAGGAAGCCGACGAGATGTCACCGTGGGATATCCTGACGACCGCACGCGAGAAGACGGATTATAACCCACGCATCAAGATCGCTTACAGTGAGCAAGAGGCCGACATGCCCGACCTCGTCATCGACGACAACGGCTGTGGCGTCTCCATCACCGAGTGGCAGATCATCGAGCACGTCGGACTCTCGGGCAACCACGCGAATGGTGACATTGCCGGCGAGATGGGCCAGGGCCTGATGTCTGGCTTCAACTTCTGTGGCAAGCACGGGATGTTCAAGATGGTGACACACTCCATCAACGACGACTCGAACTACGCCATGAAGTGGCACATCGACGAGCCAAAACCAATCGACGGGAAGCGACAGGTCGGACCAGGTACTCGCTTCGTCTTCCCAGCGGTTACCGGTGACATCCACGATCTCGACATCAAATCGGAGCTCGAACGCATCTGCCAGCTCGTGCGTGTGCCCGTTGTCTACGAGGCATATGACAGTGATGGCTCACTGAACACCGACGAGCCCGAAGAGTTCCTCCCACAGCGCCTCGACGATCTCGTCGACAGTGATCAGCCGTCTATCATCTATGAGGATGATATGGTGATGGCAGTTGCCAACCCGTCGATTGGAACGTCATACCACATGGAACAGCCGAAGGGCTTCATGACGTGCCAGCCCATCGCCCGAGAGGGGGCCAGTTCACTCGATAAGAACGCGTCACCCTACCACTTCCACCTCTGGCTCAAGCGAGAGGACTACCCGATCTGGATCTGCAACTGTGACGGTCACAGAGATGGGCGTGGGCCCCACCGTGGGAAGCAGCCGATCGAGCACGCTGGCTACATCGCACTGGACGAGGAAGAGAAATCGAACTACGTCGACATGGCCGAGATCGACATGGGCGAGCACGTCCAACTCGCCGAGCCTGTCGACGACAAAGACCGACTGAAGGAAGGACACGGAGACATGTATCGGGAGATCGGCGACCGTCTCTTCGACGAATGGCGTTCGCTTGGCTCGGAGCTCATGGAACGTGCAGAAGCCTCCGACCCGTCGACGTTCCGTGAGGACGCTACGTCATACGAACGCTCGATTTTCTACAACACGTACCAGTTCTTCACGAAGGGCGTCTCCCAGCCGGATGTTGACGAGGTGAAAGACATCGTTGCGGACACCTTCGATGTCGACATCAGCGAGCCACTCGCGACGCACCTGATCGCGTCACAGGACGAAGTCGAGCTCGCGCCACGAGACAAGACAGCAACGCGTGTTGCCACAGCAAACGGTCGTGTCGGTGTCAACGTCTCGGAGGTGCTCGACAAGGCTGCTGATGGTGGCCAAGTCTGGATGGCGAAGACGCTCACTATGTCGTCGAAGGTGGATACGGCGTGGGAGATGCACGAGAACAACCAGGTCGTGAAGGTGGACGAGTACGAGTACTACGCCGACACCTTCGGCTGGAAGAAGCTCAAGGAGATCGATATGTACAATCTCTCTGAGCAGTTCCCCGACCATCCGGAGATCCACCACCGCGAGAAAACGCGATCGAATTCGCGTACGAATCGGTATCGTGGTGTCGGAACGACTGACCAGGACCCGACCGAGCGTTACGTCAAGGTCCGACGTGGGACGGGCGACCAGTACTCATTCCACCGGTACCGTGGCCACCGCGTCTTCGGAGCCCTCGACGGTGACGCTGGGCCGGTCATCTTCAACACCAACGGCTCACACAGCCAGGACCGTGTCGACAGACTCGTCATCTACCGCCAGAGCGAGCATCCGTCTGATGTCGGAACGGGTATCTCGAATGCTCCCCACGCCGGCTATGCGCTAGTCCCGAACTACGTCTACGACTACCTGCTCGAGGCCGATCGAGTCTACGAGTCCGTGGAGGAGATGAGTCGGGACATGCTCGGGAACACACATATCGCTCTCGACATCTCGACTAACTGTCTCGAGCCAGCCGTCACCGGCCTCGACGACAATCGAATTGGGCAGTTCACGCCTGATGGGCAGTACGACGTGATCTCCGTCACCGACCGTGAGCTCACCAGCGACGATCTCGTCGTTGCTGTCCAAGATGAACAGCAGGCAGAGCTCTACTCGATTGCGACAGGGATCCACGACACGCTCGACCCGAGCATCTTCACGCGCCATCTCGAAGACGTTGCAGCCAACATGGCTGGCTACGACATCAACGACCGGTCACCGTTCGCGTCCCACGACCGCGTGGTGTTCATGACGTACGAGGAGATGAAAGCCTCGTGGCCCGCATTCGAGACGGATGTCTCGCCCGAAGATGCGGGGGAGCATACACCGACATGTGTCGTCGACGAGACGCCGACGGTGTTGTTCTGGAAGGGTGCAGTCCCAGAGATCACCGCCAGTACCAGATTCCACACGACCGATATTCGCGATCTCGACGAACTCGTGATCGAAGCGACCTACCCGCCGGAAATGTATCCACGAGACTCCGCTGAGTGGGCAAAATTCGGCCCATCATCGATGGACGACGAGTGGAAAATCGAGATGATCGAGCAACTGGAAGCCGGCGCTCCAGACGACGCGCACCCGTTCCCGAGCCAACGGTCGTAATCCGTTCCCGGTAGATTCTTTTACTCCCCGCCATATGCTGCTGTATGGCGTTACCAACGATCGACGACTTGCCAACGAGGGCTGAGTACCAGGAGATGGTCGATGAACCGCTCCCAGACCGCGTCCCGACGTGGGTTCCACTGGCAGACTTCCTCTCACCATACAACCAGATGCAGTACTGGTACAACGAGCTCACCGAGACGGACGTGCCGGTTCCCGAAACGCGCACCGTCAGTGTCATCGAGAGTGTGACTGGCACCCCAACGTACGATACCGATGAAGTGATCGACGTTGTCGACGAGCTCGGTGGGACCGCATTCGTCCGTAGTGAGTACAAGGCGAGCTACACCGCCCGCCAGTCGAAGATTCCGGATACGAATCCCGAGAATGTCGAGTACTGGATGACCGAGTTCCTCTCGACGCTCGCCATGCAAGGGCTCCCAGTGGGCGAGCAACTCTGGCTTCGCGAGTGGCTCGACCTCGATTGGGCCGGCGACGATCTCGATCCGTGGCACCCAGAGATTCGTGCCTTCATCGATGATGGTGAGGTGCTGTGTTGGCACCTTCGCGACGCTGACGAGCTCCACAACGCCGACGAGATCGTCGAGGATGTCGGCCTCTCACCGTCGATGAATCCTGTCGGCTCCCTCCGGGCATGGCTCGCGCCCGACTGGGAAGAAACCGTCAGTGAGTACGCACAGGCGGTTGCTGACCAGTTCGAGGGGTCGTGGTCGGTCGACTTCGTGAAGACGACTGACGGCGACTGGTACTGCACTGACATGGCGCTGCGTGCGCTCACTCCGGTCAGCGGTGAGTGGAACGAGATGAGTGGCCACCCCGGCAACTGTGAGCACCAACTCGTCCGTCACCTCCCTGCAAGCTATCTGGATAGTGACGACCGGAGTCCCGAGGGAGTCGACGCAGAGGCCGAGCAACTCATCGAGGAGATGGAGATGGATACCGATGCCTAACGAACAACTGACCGATATCGACGGCAGTGGACGTGACGACCCGCAGTCGTTCGAATACGATATCACGCCTGAAGATATCGAGATCAACTGGCAACATCCACGCCATCCAGGTGAAAACGCGGTACTGCTCGTCTGGCCAACACCGTTGCGCGACAAGTGGGCTGTCGAAGTCGACGACGGCATCGCATGGGCTGTGTCCCATACCGTCCTGTATGAAGATGCTGATGGTAACATCAAGCCCCGAACGAGATCGGTGGACCCCAACGATCCTCTCCCGACTGTCGTCGCACGCGCAATCTTGGGGTACACTGGTGAGTATGGCCCCGTCGAGACGTTGGTGAACGACTGGGGTGGTGACGAATGAGGCTACCGTACCTCACCGAGTCGGCGCTCGATCTGATCGAAGAGCTCTCGCTCCTCCTTGGTGGGATGCTCATCGTCTTCGCATACCTGTTCTTCATGGTCTATGTCGGTGAGCGGATCCTCGACCTCGGTATCGCTGAATCGCTCACACTCACGATCCTCGTTCTGATCAACGGGTGTGCATTGATCGCGGTAGGCGCCATCGCCCATTACGTCCAGCACCGATAATGAGTGATCCATACAGACACAGAGATACCGACCCGCTGACGTTCACCGCTATTGCAATCGCCTTCAGCGCCCTCGGCTTTCTGCTTACCATTGCGTTCGCCGAGATCTGGCTCTTCGATACCGTACTGACGGTGGAGTACACACGCCTCGTCTCACTGACCATCCTCACCTTCGCGAACAGCTGTCTCCTCCTGTTCGCAGGCGCACTTGGGATCTATGTCAACTGAACGTCTTACTGCCGATGTCGAACGCGCGCCAGACCAGTGCCCGATGTGTGGTGAGGAGTTCGCCGACCCTGACGACGTGAATCGAGAACGTGGGATCCACGCATCATCTCTCGATGCAAACCAGCTGTATCGTCGCCACCGCCGGCGTCACTTCTCAGTCTTCGATCAGCCGAAGCTCGACCCGACTGACGACCCACATCTGGACGCCTACTACGATGAAGCGCCCGACCCGACTGACGACGAAGACGACGAAGACGGAGACGACGAGCTCGACACCTACACCGTCACGAAGCATTACTCCGCACGACTCGCGATCGAGGTCGAAGCCCGCGACGAGCGTCACGCGAAGGACGTGTTCGAGCAGGTCAAAGCGGACGAGAATCTCGAGCCGGATGTCGACGAGCATCTCCATACTGAGGTCAGTGACTGGTAACTGAACTCGTTCCCGAACGCTCAAGTGCGCGACACCTGTACGGGAGTGTATGTCACAGCGACTTCCGAATCCACGTGTTGTTTCGAGTCATGAACAACTCATTTCGATTGCTGATCAGGCGCGAGAAAAGGCATTCGCGCCATACTCCGAATTCACCGTTGGCGCAGCGATCAAGACCGAGCAAGGCACATATCACGGTGCGAATATCGAGGTATCTGGCCGACAGACTTCGATTCACGCTGAAGCGATGGCGATCTTCTCCGCAGTGATGGCTGGTGCTAGTGAGTTCTCACACATGGTCGTGTCGAGCGCACGAACTGAGGCGCCGTGTGGTCTCTGCCAGCATACACTCACCCAGTTCACCGACACGCTCGATATCACCGTTGTCGGCGAAGACGGCGAATCTGAATCCTACGAGCTGAGTGAGCTCACCGGTGACGCCTATACGGCGACGACACGCCATCCGGGTAACGGGCACGTCGTCGATGACGATGGTGAGGACACGGCGGACACAGACGACACTGATGACACAGACGACACTGGGAGCACGGACCCGTTGGTCAGTGACGCACCACCAAGCACAGCATCGATCACCGAGTGGGTTCGGATCACCATCGCTGACTCACTCGAACCTGACGCTATCCATTGGTTCGACACATACACCGGTCAACTCGATGGTGAGCTCGTTGGCCTCGACAAGGCGGTCGTGTACACGGTCAAACGACACGACGTTGGCACATACATCGAAGTCTCCGACCGCATCGATGGTGCGTCCGATGAGCATGTTCGCAAGATGCTGATGGAGCTACACGACCAGAACCTCATCACGTATGATGCAAACGGCTCTCTCACCGTGACGAACATCGCCAGAACGACCTACTTCGAGTAACCAGTCGTCGACTTTCGCTACGCGTCGGCAGTAACGGTCTCGCGCCACGGAGCCTTGCTCGAGTGTGCCCAGTGGTCGGGCGCATCGTCCGTCACAGCCTCTTCGTACCAGTCAGGGAACTCGACCTTGTGCATCAGCTGCTCCATCTTCGCGTCGAGCACGTAGAACGATGCAGCATCATCGGGGCCACGGACTGCTCGCCCAACCGCTTGCGCACAGTCGAGCATCGCCTCCTGATTGTACCAGTCCCACGCAGATCGCTCGTTGAGCAAGTAGCTCACTCGCTCGTCACCGGGCGATCGGAACGGAACCTTCAGCAGCACCTGCCACCGTGCCATGTCACCCTCCAGGTCGACACCTTCGGTCATCGAGGGTGTCGCGAGGATGTCTGCACTGCTCTCCTGGAACGCCTCCAGCGCCTCAGTGGCATCCATGTCCTGCTTGTGACGGAAGACCTTGTGGTGGCCCAGCGACTGCGCCAACCGCTTTGCGCGCCCGTAGGACGCCGTGTGGATGATACCGTTCTCACCAGTGTGGTGACTGTGGATCTCCTCGATCGTACTGATGATCTCCGGCCAGTGTTCATCACAGCCGTCACCCGACATCGACCCGACGACCGTGTTCGTATGAATGCGACGGTTCTCGACCGGGAACGGCATCGGACAACGGATGAGCTCGGTCTCGCCCGGGAGCCCGATCCGGTCTGCCCACGTCTCGACATCGTTGCGATACGGGATCGTCGCCGACGACAGGATCCGCTTGTTGCCACGACTCCAGATCATCTTCTCGAGGAACCGGTCAACGTCGACCGGCTGGAGCTCGATGTACTTGCTGTTCGAGCGCCCCGTCCGCTCGATCGTGTCGACGTTCACCACCCACGGCCGGTCCTCACTGATCTCGTCCAGACAGTAGTTGTAGCGATCGAGGAACGTCTCACACTGCTCGACCTCGTGTCGCATCGACGGGTTGTCCTCCCAGTCGTCGACGAAGATCGTACACTGGCGCGCGATGTCGGCAAGGATGTTCTCGACATCCTCGAAGCGGTCAGCGCTCCAGTCGACCCGGTGCTCGAAGTCCGAGAGGACGGCGTCAGGCAGCGTTCGCTCCGAGACGGTGAAGCCGGCGAACAGACTCGCGATCTGTCCCTCCAGCCCGTGTGCCTCGTCGACACGAACGATGTCTCGGTTGCCGAATGACATCTGCTCGCCCTCCTGTGAGACCATCGGGAGGTTGTTGTCGATGATCAACATCGCGAACGTGAGCACGGCTTGGCTTGCGCTCATCGCGTCTTCCTTCGCCTCCCAGTAGGTACACCCGCTCGTCCCCATGCACGACTGCTCGTTGCCGTTCCGAATCGGGCAGTCAGCACAGTTGGTTCCTCCGGCTGCACACGAGTAGTCGCGTCGGGATTTCAGCATCTCGATTGCATCCTGCAGCGTCTCGTCAGCTGCGAGCTGGTCTCGAAGCTGTTTCTGGGGCGTCGTGTAGAACGACGACCCGTCGAGTACGCTCAGATCGAGCTCGAAGTACGACTCGATGCCGGCTTGGTTCTCGTACAGGACCGAGTTCACCTCACCGACTGCCACTAGCAGCGGGCTTTTGCCCACACCAGTCGGCGCGTCGATGATCACGTTGTCAGCGTCGTCGATGAAGAGCTTCCACAGTGTGTGGTACAGTACCTCGTCCTGGTACTCCCGGTAGCCAGGGAATGGAAACTGCTCGTCAGCAAGGTCACGGAGGTAGCCCCGAAACCCGGACTCGTCAGCCGTATAGTCGGTGTAGTCGATGTCCGTATTGGTCATACACGGTATACTTGCGCGACCAACATGAATCCATTGGGAACTGGTTCATCCAGACAGCAATTTCTTCAGAGCTGTCAGCGATTCTGTTATTCACCAGACGCGATATCTTTACCACAGATGTTCACACAACTATGTGTTGTGAGGCGAGTTCAGTACACGATCGATATCGCAGTTCCGTCGGACACTGTCGAGAACACCATCGTTCGGTGATCCCTGCATGATTCTACAACTCACAATCACACGCACAGTCTCCACGCAAGACGGCTCAACGGAGGAGCAGTGGGAGCTGAAGATCATCGACGATCGCGTGACCGTCATCAATCACGACGCACGCGAGCCCGACTGTGAACGTGGCCCATCGCGTGCCGTTGACACAGAGGCATGTCCAGACGAGGTCCTCGAGCAGTTCAGCTCGGCACTGGAGGAGACGCATGATGCACTCTGTTGAACTCGTTTCCACAAGTCTTACATACGTCGCGACACTACGAACGTAGTGCCCCCAGAGAAGGGGCCCGCAAGCCACCTGTTGCTACAGGGGCTCTGGGTTTTCCCTTCCGGGTGGTACTGCGTCGACTGTGACGCGAACCTGGTCACGCCGAACCGAATCACCTGCTTGGACATGACCTGTGGGGGTTGATCACCCCCGCCATCGTTTCCCTCGTCGCATGAAACATTGTGTGTACGGCCTCGTCTATCGGCCCCCAGTCCCACCGTTCTGGATCGTGGCCGTCATACTGTTCATCCTCCTCGGGATGTACATCGGCGGGTTCTAGCTCGGGCTCGTGTCGTGAATGTCGCATGACTGACAGCCCCCAGTCGTCCAACCGTGTCTCGATTCCGGCCCACTACGAGAAGCGCGTCGGGTCGGGCATGTACGCCGGCTATCGGGAGACGCAGCGATGGAACTGGGTCGAGCAGCGCGAGCTCGGTGGCGACTGTCCCCTCCCGTTCTACACGCGCGTGGATCGTGATCGAAGCGCGATGTACGATCCCGATGGCGACGGGGCACACATCGAGATGGGGGTCGGGCTGGTCTATGATCTGTCGGACGACGTTGTGGTGGAACCTGATTCTCGTCCGGCCTCCGTTGACCTCTAACTCGACCGCACCTGTTCCTGTCAGCCCATAGTGTAAACGCGTACTCGGAAGAAAAACATTCATATGTGTCCCCCTAATACGTAGGGATGCAATGTCGATTACGGATATTGGGAAGGAGGAGGCCGAGAACGCTGACACCGGTGGCGTCACCGGTGACGACTACGAACGATACGATGTAACCGAGCTGGAGTACCTCAAATCTCACCCGACGACGGCAGTTGGTGGGACGGCAGTGGCACTGCGGTACTTCCCGGGCGACCCGGACGACAACAATCTGGATCGCGGGTTCGCGGGGCTCGTCGTCGACGACCCGTTCCTGTACACCGGAGGCGACGAAGCGCTGGCTGGCAGCGCAGTCTTCTCCAAGGACGAGGGAGAGAAGGGTGACGACCTCAAGGCCGTCAACCTCGAGGACGACGACACGAAGCACATCGAGGACACGGGCGTCGACTTCGACGGCAACGTGTTCTACGGTGAGCAGATCGACTCGATCGACAACGACCAGGTCGTCATCAAGCTGACTGGCAACGCTGGTCGCTCCGCGATCTGCTGTCTCGATGTTCACGGCAAGGGTGGCGCAGAAGTCGAGACGACCGACACCGGTCAGCCGAAGATCAATCCGGAGACGGGCTACCCGGATGTCGTGCCCGCGCTCCTCGAGTACTTCGACAACGACGAGGACAACTACACGCCTCCGCGCTACTACCGCGACACGGAGCTGCGTCCGGACATGGAGGGCGAGCAGGTCGTCTTCATGATCCAGCGCATGCGTGACGTGAAGGAGGACTACGACGGCGACTCCTACTGGTCGACCGTTCTCACGGCGACCGAAGATGGCGATGGGCAGGCCGACATGGAGTTCGAGACCGTCCAGCCGACCGACGAGTTCGAGCCGAGCGAGGAGCTCCTCCGTGCCACGAGCTGGCTGGAGAGCTACCCCGAGCGCGAGGAGATCGCACGCGCCTGCGTCGATCAGGGCGTCCAGATTCCGGACAAGGTGCGCGAGTATCTCTCCGAGGAGAACGAGGAGCTGCTGCGTGAGCTCCAGTCGGACGCCTCCGAGACGACCGAAGCCGAAGCATAACCATTCACCACCTTCGATTTATGTCGCACAGCATCGTTTCCGACCATCCGCCCGCCGGCTGTCCCAAGGGTCCCTCCTGGGGCAGTCAGTGCCACCGCGTCACGCGTGGGGCCGTTTCGGCCCCCGTTCGTTCCCGTCCGTGGCACGTCGCGTGGCAGGGTTCGAGCGAGTTCGCATCCCAATCCAACTCGTCATCCCATAGTACGGTCGTTGCCATAGGGCCATTTCGTGGTGTCCATCGTCCGACGGCAGGGCTCTGTCCTGCCTCTCCGGACATTCGCTCACAGCACACGCATGGGGGCCATCATGGCTCCCGCCATTCCCACCGGACCGTCCCGTCACCGCACGTTCCGGCTGTCATTCCCCAACTTCCCCTCTGAGTCTCACGCGCCGAGACTCCTTTCGTCGCATGGACGATCTGACGCTCAACGCAGAATCGCGTCTGCTCCACGAGACACTTCGTCGGATCGACAGAGAGGTACGTGGCGCCTACCGCGCCGGCTATCACTACATCTACGTCGGTCGCCCCTCACCAGCAACGCTTGGCGAGAGCGCTGGTGATGCGTCGATTGCATACAGCTGTGCGATCGTCCCTGCGCTCGACGAGCTCGAGCATGACGAGCTGCCCGGCGAGTATCAATGGACAGAGTACGATCTCCGCTCGATCAGTCCAGCGGAGTATCGGGAGTTCGTCTCAGGGACACGATGAACCCCTGGGTTGGCTTCCCACTACTCGATCTGTGCATCAGTGTCGCACTGACGTTCGTCTACCGCTACTGGCCAGAGTTCAAATCGACGGTCCGTCGACGGGTGGTAGATGGTGGCGAACACGTCGAGATCGAACTCCGGCCTGAGCTCTTCGCCGGACTGGTCATCCACACGCACGGTGAGGAACTGGCCGGCCCACTGACGAACTTCAACATCGACGAGTTCCAGTATGGCGTCCGTGGGACCACGTCGCCCGACGAGGCCGTGGATACCATCATACTGCAGGATACGTACAGTCTCTGCAAGTGGGCTCACGACGATCGTCTCGATGGCTACAATCGACGTGGCTCACTGACGACTCTCGGTGACTGTCTGGCCGAGATACGCGCAGAGCGGGGCCACGGGTGGACAGACGAATACACGTCGTAGCCGTGGCGCACAGCGGGCGGATGTCGCATGTCAGAAGATTTCACGAGCCGGACCGAGTGGCTTCTCGCGAAGGCAGCGTTCCGTGAGGAATTGGACCGTCTCGATATCGATGGTGTCGATATTCGGCTGGACGACTCGACCGATGAACACTTCTCGTTCACTGTCGAGCTCAGCCGGAAGCGCGTCGACTCCGAGCCCGAGGAGCTCCTCGATCAGCTGAACGAACAGGCTGGTCGCGATGGCACTGACCAGCTGTCGTACGAGGTCGACACACCGCTGAACAGCAGTATCGACAACATCGTCGACAACACCGTCGAGCCATCGACCGATCTGTGGGATATCGGGAGCGAGAATGCACCGATCACACAGCGGGAGATCGACGCGATGCTCGAGGAGGTCGAGTCGGATGTGTTCTCCCTGTCGGATGTGACGCTCGGACTCTGGCGGACGTTCGACGATGCGCCGTCCGTAGACGAGATCCGCTCCGAGCTCGAGTCCCGGGCAGCAGCGTACGGTGTCGACGATATGGCATCGGCAGAGACGATGCAGGAACGGCTGGAGGGGGCGACTGGCCAGAAACAGTGTCCCAAGGGGTGTGGTGAGATGGTGTATCATCTCAACCCGGCCGGGTGGGTCTGTCCCGACTGTGCTGAATTCGCCAGTGCCGTGGATGACGTAAACGGGACGGACGACACAGACGGCACTGGTGGCACTGGTAGCACGGACGACACAGACGATACAGCACCACGTGAGCGTCCGACCGACATCAGCAGTGGGCCCGACTCGCCTCCACAAGCGGACTCAACGGTTCATCGGTAGGGCTCGGCCGTTTCTGTCGCACCTGTTCTCGTTCGCTTGCACGTGGTGGGCGCGCAGGCGTGTTGCCCGAATCTTCGACTGTGCGCCGACCGTGCATCCGTGGCCCCGAGCACGTTCGTATCGCGTACGAACCCTCGCCTGTCGGCGTCACCGACGTTGGCCCTGCATCTCTCGTCCCGCACGGACGCCTGTTCCTCCCTGATCGAATGCCCGTCTCCCCCGAAAATGGGAGCGATTACCCCCGATCGATTGTCTGTTACCCCCCAAAATGGGTGGCGGTTGCCTGAGCGACGAGCGTGAGTCGTGACTACGGAGACGAAGCTATGGTTGGGCATGGGTCCACCTGAGAGCGCCGTGTGGGCCGACAGTGACTGCCTGCGCGGATCGCCGTCGAGTGGGGCAAACGTGGGCTTCGAACAGCTGTGCGCGTGGCGTGCGACGAGCGTGGGCCCACGTGATACTGCCCGATCCTGCCGAGCTCACACGACGGGATCTGGGTATCCTTCCACCCACCCAGTTCCCACCCACCCGACTGCCGAGCTCGCACGAAGACGCTCCCCCTGCCTCCCATGCTGGCTGGGATCGTCGATCACTCGCAGATTCGTATTACCCTCCCACCCTGTCCCACCCACCCCACCCACTGTCCCCGATCAAGCGACGTGGTCCCGAGATGGCTGCGTGGTCCCAACCCCACCAGTTCCCACCCACCCACCCGATTCCCACCCACCCCTCACCTGTTCCCAGACCCAGATACGGATTCCCACCCACCCACCCGGTTAGTGATGGTGGCCACTCGGCGATCGTCGATCACGACCGGCTCTGGGGCGACGCGCAATTCGGATTGGGGTCCCAGACCCGGATTCGGATTCCCACCCACCCACCCGGTTGCCTCATCACGGGCCCCACTTTCTCCCCCCACCCACCCTGTCCCCGAACCCGTGCCCCGTCTGTGGATGTCACTCCGCGTCGAGACACACGACACCGTCGAGAAAAACGAATCCCGCCCACCCACCCGTTTCCGAACGACGACGAGTCAGCAGACAGGAAACAGAGTCCCACCCACCCACCCGTTTAGGAAGATGACGACACGAGTTGGATGGGCATCCATCGTTGGAGTGGACTCCCCATCGATGATGGATGACTCCCTCCCCACGTTGGACCACAGTACAGACGTTCCCCCAAACCAGACCCAGTTGTATACTACAAGAACGTCCAGACACTAAATACTTTGGGTAACGGCTTCAGTCGTTGGGTAGTTGTCTCCCTACCGTCGTGGAAATACGCTCCCCCTGCTCCCTGGCCTAGCGAGGGGATCGTTGATACCTGCATATCAACAGACGAGAACAGCTGGTCACCGAGCGAGTCACGTCACTACCGATGGTCGCGCGCCGGCTTATCGGACAACGCCGTTCATCGCTCGGAGCGATGCGTTGGCGATACACTGCACTTCGGTCTCGAGGTTGGCCTCGAGCATCTTCGACTCCGTGATGACGACGGACTCGATGCCATCCGGGAGCATGTAGTTGATGACGACGTGGTCGGTGTCGGTCTGTTCGTAGCTCGTGCCAACGTACGCGACCGTCTCGGTGCCATCATCGTGCGTGCGACGCTGGTAGGGTGCGACAGTGTCACGGAACTGCTCGGTCTCGGGCAGTGGAAGGTCGACCCCACGGACGACAACGACGGGGACGATTGGCCCGGTGTTGTCTGGGTGGGGGTCGAGTACGTCCGTCAGGACAGCCGGGTCACTCGAACACTGCTCGAGTGGCAGCTCCTCGGGGTCGACATGTGGTTCGTCGGGGGCACTCGGCAGGGCCGTGACACTGGTCTCCTCGTCGAGGGTGGAGCTCTCGGGCTGGTCGTCGGGGTCGAGCCCGTCGTATCGAGGGTCACTGGTCGGTCGGCTTGCACTATTCGTGTCGTCGGTGTCGGTGGAGTCAGGTGTGTCAGTCATTACAGGTGGTGTTATCGCTCGGTGACGGAGAGCATGAAGCTACCGTTGATATGCATATCGCGGAACTCGAACCGTCTGAGTGTTGACTCCGGATTCAGATAGCCAGGCAACTCGGTGCCCTTCATCCGCAGAATATCGCGATCGCTGTACTCATCATCGACGGTGAAGGCACTGGAGACACCGTCGGTGTTCTTCGCTGATGCGACGAGACGCTCGAAATTGGAGTCAGTGAGTGTCGTCATTGGTGGTGGTGTACTGCTGTGGAATCACTTGATGCAACATCTGGTAGTGGGACGCACGCTACTAGAATCTGGCGACAGTGCGTCTCACCCATCAAGGCCGTACAGTGAGGAGACCTGCTTGGTCTCTGCAAGTAGCCGGCGCGCTCGGTCTGGATTCTGTTCGGCGATCCGCTCGAGTCGCGTTCGGAGGAGCTCCCGATAGACGGCATCGAGGACGTCCTTGTCGACGGCGTAGCGCCCCAGGCTTCGCATCATCACGCCATGGATGGAGCCCATCGGCTCGAGTGCATCCTCGACGTGCTCGATGATGTAGTCTTCCGGCGTGCCGAGCTTGACGTGATCGCGCTGCATCATCCCACTCCCGCGCTTCTTCGGCCGGTAGCAGCGTCGGTACCAGTACCGGGCTGCATCGGATTCGAGCTCGTCGTAGCGCGGTTGGCCATGATTCTCCCAGTTGGTCTGCTGCTTGGGCGTCCACTCCGGGTCCGGGACCGGATACGGCGTTGGCCCGTCGTCGGCGGTGTACTGCGATTCGCTGATGGTCGTCAGGTCGATACGATCGTCGTCGGTGAGAGTGTCGCCACTCTCGGCTGGTGTGTTAGACATGTGAAGTCAGGGTGTCGTCAGTTGGTTCGCACGCGTATGCGACTATTCAGCCGGCTCTGTTGGTGCTACGTCGATGACATCCGATGGGCGCGGTGCTTCCGGAATGACGAACACGTCGGTGTCAAGTGTGTCATTATCTGTTGCTCCAACAACCGTTGTCTCATCGGTGACTTTCCCGATGGCATTCTGTGTTGCATTCTTGAGCTCAGTTTGCTCCCCGCTGGCGCCTGTCAGATACACCGTCCGCTGTATCTCACCAGCAGCATCTCTGTGCCGTTCAACTCGCAGTGTCCCGGGCACTTCATAGACGAAATCAGCCCATGATTCGCCATCACGGTGTGTCACTGCTCCGTAATACGAATCCTTCGGCGTGAGCGTCAGTCCACAGACACACGCTTCGATCGCTTGGACATAATCGACCGGTGCATCATCGACTGCAACCCACAACCAGTCGTTTGGGCCCTGCTTGTGAGGGAACAGTTGTTCGATGATGTCACGCTCGACATAGCTTGGTGCTGATTCTGTTGCGTGATGGTCAATATCAAAATCGATGAGATACTCTGCGACACGCACTTCCCGTGGTGTCGGGGGCGTTGTCCATGCGATCGACATCGTTGCCGATGAATCGATCGCTGCATAGCCTGTCGTTTCGCGCACAGTGATGAAGTTCACATCCTCATCGCTTGCAAGCTCGTTCTCACCGCTGTACTGTGTGACGTCCTGGAGGATTCGGTCATGGCCAACGCCCTGGTGAATCCTGCTATGCGCGCCGGTCGTTGTAATCGGCATTCGTCTGAGCTTCGGAGCATCGACGCCACCACGACGCCGGTGCTCTGTTCCCTGCACTCCGATATCGACCAAGATCGCATCGCGATACTCTGTGAGATACGTTGTAAATTCGTCTCTCCCGATTCTGCTGGTGCTATCTGTCATTGGTTGTAACTACCTCATTGTTGCTGCGAAGAAGCTCTACGTAGGGGCCGATCCCCTACAGAGTTCGTCTGTAACAGGCTGTGTGTCAGCCCATATCCACTTCAAGTTATGGGTCACGCTGGTCACGACATGCATTTCAGGAATTCGGACATTATGGCATCCCGCCAGCGACGAGCCAGTTCACGTTCGTCCCGTTCACCTGGACGTCAACAGAGCCGTCACTGTGGACGATCGTGTCATGTGTCACGCTGTTACTGATGCCCTCGCCGGGTGCGAACCCACCGAAGTCACAGAAGTACGCACTGTCGTCGCTGTCCACGACCGTGTCACTCGCCTGTTCGAACTGGCTGAACTCGATCTCCTGTGTGCTCATTGTATATCCTCACAGTATTCGTCGAGGATCTCGTATGCATCATCGACGGCCACCCATGGGTCGGTGGTCTCTGGATCGAGTGCTTCACTGAGGAGCGAGCGGGCCTTCTGGATATCTCCATTGCTCATTGTCGGATCACGTAGTGGATGTTGTCTCGCTCATCGTGCTCGTAGAGGAACTCGACGTCGCTCATCTCGAGGATGCCACGGAGCTGCTCACCTGGCTCGATGAGCTCGTACTCTTGGGCGATGGCGTGCTCCCATGGCATCGTGCTTGTGACGGCACTGTCGACCTCCGTCTCCACGATGGCAGACGGGATGAGCCCGAGATCATCGAGGAATTCGTCGAGCTGGTCACTGTCTGGGTTGAACGTCCGGATGGTACAGGTTTCGTATGTCATGAATATGGTTTGTTCGCAACGAGTTGTCTCACCGTCTCGAGGACGGGCTGCTCACGCGGGGCACGAATGATCGCTTCCCGCAGTTCGGCTTCCGTGATATGTCCGTATCTGCTCATGTTTCGAGAGAATCCTCGCCCGTCAGGGGTCATCGGGAGCTGGATCAGGTGTGCAACGTGATGTACACGTCTTCCTGCATGTCCGGGTCGATGCAGAGCCGACACTCACCGCACTTGATGTCCGAGCCCTCCATGTCGTACGGGCACTGGATGCCGTCTTCCGGAATGTCGTCGACCGTCGGGACGGCGTCGTACTGCCGATCAGCGCCCTCGACCCACTCGTTGGAGGCGTTGATCGTCACATCGGGGGCTTCAGACCAGTCGAGCCCGCTCGATGCCGTGTACAGATACACTGGCACATCGAGCTCGTCAGCGATGTACTGGATATCGCGGACATCCTGCTGGGTCCGAATGTCACCCGACTCCGAGAGGCGAAGGGCCGTAATCTCGTGCTGCTTTCGCTCGAACGTCCGCTGGAGCGCACGCGTGAACAGATACAGGTCACTCTCTTTCCAGAGTAGCTCCTGGCGTCGGCGCTTCGGCAGCGCCATCGGTGCGTATCCACCTTCGCCCTCTGCGTTGTACGCGTAGCAGTCGTCAGCATCGACCTGACACTCCGTCTCGCCAAGATGCGGACAGTCCGTTGCCGACCCGAGGTTGAAAATCGCGACCTCTTTGGCGATCTTCGTGTTGCCGAAGTCGATGTGGTCAGGCCAGAAGTCGTCTGGCTTGGCCATCAACAGTCGTGAGTAGTCTTCGACCGTCGTCGCCTCCTGGAGGCCATCGATGACCGACGCTGCGCCCCACACACTGTATGGGTCGAAGTCGTAGTCAGCCGGGTCTGGCGCGCCCGGGAGTTGCGTATCGATACTGCTGGAGCTACTGCTGGAATCACTGATGCTCATGGAAAACTGGGGTGTCATGCGACGGTACGCGACCTGCCTGTCGCGCCCGGACCTCGCGAGTCCGGTCTGTGTATTGGTGCTCTAGAGGCCGTCTGGCGTCGTCAGATCGAACGTTGGCGAATCTGGGTAGTCGTCAGATTGCCAGCCGTATTCTGGCAGGTACTGCATCTTGCAGATGACAAGATCGACAGCATAGATATCGCCATCTGCTTGCCCACCTTTGGGTAACATTTGTACCTCGAGTGGATTGTCGTACAGCTCTGACTGAATCGCATCGTACAGCCATCTCGCCTGTTCGTGGTCGGCGACGCGGACCCAGAGCCCTGTCGACGATTGGTAGATTGCGTCGATGATTCGCTCAAGCTGTGAATCGCTGATATCGTTCATTGAAATTGGTGATGCGCCGGTGGCCATATCATCATTGTAGCCTACCAACGTATGTTATTCTTGTGGCTTCGCCTACCACGAATCCGTCTGCCAACTCACGCCGTGAACTTCGTCAGCGCGTCGTGGTTCATCCGATCTTCGGGGTCAGTCGTCGACAGGACGATCTCGAAGGCAGTATCGTCATCGTTCGTCTCCTTGAACCGGGCACCGTCGAGGCGGACATAGCGCGTGAAGACGCCGTTCTCGCCCAACGATTTCGCTTCGTCTGGTGCATCGGCTGCACGTGATGATACACGGCCCATCTCACGACTCTCCGTGTCGAAGGCAGGGTAGAGATACGTCGGTGGCGAGTGCAGGTACCTGTCTGGGTCGCCGTTGTTGAACTGTTGGGACTGGACGTATCGGATGTACTCCGTTGGTCCGTCGTACTCCCATATTGCCTCCTGAGCCTCACGCTCGGTGAATTCGAGCGAGACCATCCCATCATCCGTCATGATGAGGAAGATTGACTCCGGCAACTGGACTTCGTCGTACCCGACTGCACGGGCATCATCATACCAGCTCATTCCTCCACCCGAACCACGTCGTAACTGCCGTCGCCGTTCGACTCGACGGTGTACATGCCCTCTTCGAGCTTGCTCGTGAGCCAGTCGATGTCGCCGTACTCGGCGTCCTCGGTTAGTTCAAGCGTCGCGACCACGGTCTCGTCGACGTCTGTTGGTGTCGTGTCACTCATTGATCTCACCGCCAAAGTCGTCCATCGAGGTCACCCGGAAGTCGATCGACGGGGTTTCTGAAATGTCTTCGGAGTACCAGTTGCCGTCATCACGGTTGTACATGATGCTGCGTACCGTCACGTCCCAGCACTTCACTTCGGGCAAGTCGTGGACCGTTCGTGGGATGCACTCCAGGTGGAGCGTCCACCCGTCGAGTGAGCCGAGCCAGTGCATGAAGCCTGCAGCCTCCTCCTGGTCGCCGAAGCGGAACCGGTGTCCACCGTCGCCAAGCAGGTCTTCAATGAGCGTTACGAGCGTCTCGTCGATGTCGATGATGTCTGTCATGATGTCGTTAGTCCCAGTCACACTGGGGCGTCAGGCGCTTGTGTCTCGGTACTTCGATGCTGACGTTCGAGCCGATCTTCGTCAGTTCGCCCCCATCGTCCGAGTAGCGGGCGAGGAATCGGTAGGTGTCACTGACGCCGAATGTCTCTTCAGCGTCGACGGTCATCCCATCGATCTCGATCGTCTCCTGGAAGAAGCGTGGTGTCGCGAGGATGTATCGCTCCTCGGGCTTGTTATCCCGATGGAATAACAGATGCACGTTCTCCGGCCCAGGGTCCGTTGGGGCCGGCACCCACGAGGTGGCTCGCAGGTTGATCGTTGCACGACCGTCGCCGAACTCCTCGACGGCAGCCGTTCCGTATGGCTTGAAGTGCGCTTCACACAGTTGGCCGTCAGTGAGCTCCTGGATGCCCTGAAGGATCACTGCCGTCGAGCACGGAATCGTGTCGTACTTCATTCGCGACTGCCTCTGGCTATTCGTGGACCGGGCACGGTGAGCTCGATATCCATCGGTTCACGCGACTCGTACTCGCAGTAGTCTTCGGTCGGATACAGCTCCATGTAGCCACACTCTTCGCCGAACGAGTCGCGTGACTTGATGAGCCACGGCGTGTAGCCGAGCTCGAGGGCGAGCACGATGATCATGGGGTCGACGCGGTCCGTCGACGTGGTCTTCAGCTGGATCATCCCAGTCGACCAGTGGTCACAGAAGGCCGTTCGGACCGACGGGTGCTCGTTGAGGCGCTCAACGACGCGCTCCGTCTCCCCGTCCAACACGTAGCCCTGCTTGTCGATCGAGTGGTCCGTCTCGTATGGAATGTCTTGGGGACCGCCGATGTGTCGTCTGGCGCGCGATACTGCCTGTTCAACGTCGTTGATGTCGGTGGACATGTTAGATCAGGTCGTATTCGTCTCGCAGCTCCTTGTTCAGGTCCTGGCGGTAGACGGTGTAGCCCATCACGCGGATGACTTCCTGCCAGCTCGCACTGTCATCGACCAGGTGCTTCCACTCGTACGGTTCCGAGTCGGAGTGCTCGATCGCCGAGATCGCTTCATGATGGTACATCGCCACTCGGGAGCTGTCCGATTCTTCATGGACGAGCTCGCCGACCTCCGCGACAGCCGGGTCGTCTTCGACCGCTCTCGCGATCTCTTCTGCACTCGTCTCGATGCGGTCGTAGTAGTCACTTCGCGATTCGATGTTGGGGTTGTAGGCTTGACTCATGGTTGTGTGTATGGCCGGTGTAGTAAATTGTTACGGAAACGCGTTACGATGCTGCTTCGAAGTTCTGTGGGAACATCGCACAGCAGCCCGGGCAGACCTGTCCGCCAGGTGGCATCGACTGTAGCGTTTGTCTGGACTCTCGATTCCCGCAGTTCAGGCAAATCATGTCTGTCATGGTATCACTCCAGCAGCTTCCACTGCTGACTTCACCCGATCGCGACGCAGACCAGCGGAGTAACCTCTCGCGTCCGAGCGGAGCGAGGACCGACGGGGTTACCCGCTGGGGTGCGACGCGCGGTCCGTCGTCTGTGAGTACAGCGAACAGACGTCGGTCGAGGCGACTAGTCGCCGAAGTTTGTTCGTACAAGATACGAACGTCAGCGTGCGTTCGATGCCATCTCCGACAGCTCGTCTGCCAACTCGTCGGCCTCATCGGGCGTCAGCGATGGGGGCTTCGAGTCGGTTCGGATCTTGATCTCACCGCCTGTTTCGTAGGCTGTGACACGGTTGACCTTCGTTGGCTCATGGTCAGTGACCGATATTGCAGCGACGTACTCGTCTGGTTCGAGCTCCCACACGAACTCCGATGGGTACATTCGCAGTGGGTCCTCGATGCAGCCACCGTGTCCGTCGTGGAACCGAAGCGTTCCGTCATCGTTGTCGATCGCCAGCGGTTCGAATTTGACGACGGACAACGGCCCTCGGATATTATATTCGCTTCCACGACTGATCGTGTTGTAGTGTGGCGGGAGCTCCTCATCGTACGTCTTCGGCTCGCCACGGAAGGCGACGAAGATAACCGGGTCGTCGCCGGGCCCTCGTTCCATGTCTGCTTCGAAGGCCATGTCTCGCAACCGACGGCGTGTATTGATCATGTCGGCAGCCGGCAGCCGTGCGTCCTCAAGTCGGTCGATCTCGATTGGACCGATCATGATTCCACTCGGGCAACGAGGTCATCCTTCGCGTCGTACACGGCGTCGCCCAACGAGCCGACGTAGACGACTGACGTGTCGTCGTCGATGTCCAGTCGCTTCCGGGCAGTCGGAACGGCAGCTTCCGGCTCGTCTGCCTGGACCATGTACACGGCATCGCCATACACGTCGACGAAGTGGAACCCGTCGAAGGCCTCAGGTTGGATCGACCGGAGCTCACGCGCCTTCGACTGCATCTTGCCCATTGCATCGTCAAGCTTCTCGCCCGCTTCCTCCAGCGACTCTCCGCGAACGGTTCCGCCGATCGTGTCTTGGTCGCGCGTGCCAGTTCCGCGGGTGATCTCGAACTCGAACTCGTCTAGCTCGTCAGTGTTGTCACTCATGATTGTGGTCTCTGTGGTGTCTGTGTCGTCAGTTGTCTGCCGTTACGATGTCGTCAGCCATCTGCAACTTCTCCGAGAACTCCTCCATGAACGTCGGATGAGTCTCGCACATGGCCTGGTCCTCATAGTTGATGTACTGTGATTCTGCTTGCTCCAAGAGGAAGTCCAGGAGCTCGCGTGGCACCGGCGCCATCTCGGCCTCCATGAGCTCCTGCCAGTTCTCCATCAGATGGATCGCCTGTCCGACGGCAACGTCGTGTGCATCGTGTCTCGATTCATGGACTGGATCGCGCTCGACACGGCCGAGTGTGAGCTGCCACTCACTGCTCGGAACGCGTGTGTGGTGGTGGCCGACCGGTGCGAGCTCTACCTCGATCACGCACTTCACGTCGAGGATGTCGTGATGGAACGTCACCATCTCGTACCCTTCGGTGCTCTCGATTCCCTCAAGCGCCCAATCGTCAGGCGCCATCTCGGTGCAGTCAACTGCACTGAAAAACACGTTCTTGTACTCTGTCATGGTCGGAATCTGTACGTCTTCAGTCGGTCTTCGTGGTGGTGCGATGCGATCTGGGCCTTGTTATGCCGAGTCCGGTTGACGTAGTGATCACCAACGGCGATGTATAGGAGATCTTCGACATCTCCGTGATCGGCGAACCCGGTCACCAGGTTGAGATAACACGTTGGATCGTATGCCATCCCATCTATCGTCGGCTCGATGTGGACGAGTAGATCGCCGATCTCGAAACCATCTGTGTCACCAGTGATGTCTGTTGCCTCATCGAGTGGGAGTGAGACCGTATCGCCGGCGTATCTCACACACAACACTGGCCCATCGTCGCCTGCAAGCAGTCGCACTTCTGCCGGAACCGTTCCATCTCGGATCCTGTTCGTCAGTTGTGCGAGATCCGTTGCACGTGTATCTGTGATGCTCATCGGTCGTAGAGCTGGATGTCGCAATCCTTGCAGTACACGGCCGTCACGTCGTACATCTCTCCCTTCGCGATGAAGTCCTCTATGATCAGCTCCCCGTCGTCGACAACAGGGTCGCCGTTCTCGTCTTTCGTGAACACGAGATCCTCCGTCTGCGTTACCTCCTGTCGAAGGTTCGCGCCACCGCATTCCGGGCATGGTTCAAAGAGTTTGTACTCGCCGTCGATGTCTGTGGTTGTGTCAGTCATTGTTAGTCGTCAGTTGGGGTGGATCGCACCGTGATCGTCGATTGTTCGTACGTGATCGGGTCGTCTTGGAACTCGACCTCCTCTTCGATGGACTCAACGTCGCGCTCGATGGTGGACGCTACACCCTCAGCGTCATCCATCGTCCCGAGTGCAGCGATGATGGCCTGTTCGACCGCGAACTTCGCATCATCGTCGCCCGAGAGCCGTTCGAGCTCGGTGAGGGCAGCAGCTAGCTCCGTCTGGGCTGTTTGGATCGGATGTGGGCCAGGATCGTCGATCGTTGCGTCGTACTGTTCAACGAGTGAGTCGACAGTGACTTCCTCGACGCCGTCAAGTGGGCCGTTCGGACCGGTGAGTGTCTCCATCAGTTCACCGCCTCCCCGGTGTCTTCCCGGTAGTACGTCGTCGTCTCCAGTGCTCGGACGACGTTGCCTCTGACCCACTCCAGCCAGAGTGCTTCGTGACTGTCGAGCTTCGTCCACCTGATGGGGTTGTGCTCTGGCGAGTCAGTGTCAGCCAGTGCGTGGCGCACTTCGAGTGGCGCAGTGGACGTGACTTCGAACACGAAGTCGGCTTGTTCTGTCTCGGTCGCCTCTGGCGTGATGTAGAACGCGTCTCCCGTCCGGAAGTCGATCGCGTGTTCAACGAACCCGTCATCGATTTCGACGTACTCGTCTTCCTCGTAGGCTGGTTCTGCACCGAGGCTTGCTGCGAGCCGGATTGCCTCACGGAGCGTCCACTCCGGATTCACAGTGATTGATTCGATGTCGATCTCCTGTCGGCCGGGTTGTCCTGGGTGTTTCATCGTAGTAGTCGTTCAAGCTGCAGGTCATCGTTGGCATCACGGTCAACGAGGAGCTCGTCGCAGTCGTTACACCACACCATCACTGCATCGCCGATGTGGTCGACGTCTCCCATCCCGTGGGCCGGGTCTGTCGTCATCTTCGCGAGGACAACTTCACGGAACTGAGTCGATCCACACTCGGGACACTCATGGTCGCCGTATTCGAAGTCCTCATGTTGTTGGTCTGTCATTGGAATTGCTCAGGCAGGTCGTCACGCTTCACGTACACGTCGTCGCGATCCACCGTCGGCTCGCGGAAGTTGTACTGCTCCATCGGATACGGCCGATGAATCAGCGTGAGTTGGCCGTCATCATGCACTTTCGACACCTTCGCCTCGACGACCATCGGTTCGGACGTGTACGGTGCCAGTGCAGGCAAGATGTAGAAGACGTTGTCGCCTTCCTCGATCGGGTCGCTCATCAGATCTCTACGATTTCTCGCGTATCATTGTTCGTGATCGTCCCGGCCATGATATCAATCGAGCCGACGGCCGAACAGGCGAGCGTTGCCTCCAACAGTGCTGAAACGCGTTGGAACGCCTGTGCTGGCGACTCGGCGACACATGCTCGCGAGGCAGTCATGAGCCGACCCTCATCGACGTCGACTTCACCGAAATCGGTCAACTCCTCGACTATCTCATCTGGCTGCTTCCGGTCTGTTACTGGAAAGAATTCGATCGCCACGTGGTATATCGTTGATCCTGTCATTGTTCGGGTGTGTTGCACATCGGGCACGGCTCGTAGTCATCTTCCTGTGCGTCTTCGAGGGTCATCGCCTTCGGAGCGATATCACTACAGGCAGGTGTGCCGTGGTAGTTGTTCCCGCGACCCTTCGAAACGTAGACCGTCTCGGATTCGTTCTGGTATTCAGTCGTTGACATCAGGTTGCGCCTCGATAATTCGCTCTCCGTTCGATTTTCCGACGCCGTCGATCGTCCGCAGCTCGTCCATATCTGCCTGACAGAACGAGCGCCAGCCGTCGAAGTGCTGGACGATGTTGGACTGCGTTTCGGCACCAACACCGTGGACATCGACTGCGTCGGCGATTCGCTCATCGACCGGCTTCACCGTCTCGTCGACAGCGACGCTGGTCGTGTACGTCGGGCAGCCACAGACGGGACACTTCGTCGCGGTCGTCGTCAACTGCTCGTCGGGATCGTACTCATCCGGCCCGTAGTAGACCGGACGATCGCCGTTCGGATGTTCATCACCACAGTCGCTACACTGTGCAACGATGGTCGTTCTCGTCTCGGCACTCATACGTCGAACTTGCCATCGCTCTGTGCTGATTGTACGTCCTCCATCGTGATTGCTCTCGCTTCGTCGAAGTCGGGGAACTCTCTCGTTTCGATCGACGTTGTGTGGTCGCCAATGACTGGCTCCATCCCATCAATGAATGGGAGCTTCAGCAATTGGATCATCCCGGCGAGCTCGACCTGTTGCTGAATCCTCGTTCGCACTGAGCTGTCGTTCGACTGCTCTACCTTCGACAGGGTGAGGCGTCCAGCGTCGTCCAGCGTCCACTCTGTCTCATACCGGATGAAATCAGAGCCTTCTCTCTCGACTGTTAGGTCGATCTTGTTGATCCGTCCATCACTTCTGAACGTGGCTACCGGGAGTCGTGTTTTGTATAGGTCTAACATCTATCGTTGTATTGGTAGTGCAATAGTTGAATCTACCGACTACTCGTTATCGGTACGGTACGTGTGTGCTCGCTTACCACACGCGTTGTAGATGAGCAGCTTCGGTGCCGTTGTGACGATGTCACGAGCCGTCGGATGCAGCTGGCCACTCATGATGTCGACGGCGACCGTCAGCGCCTCGTCCCACCGCTCTGCGCGAACACAGCGGATGAGCTTCCCGAGTTGCTCTCGATCGACGTTATCGCCTGCGGTCCCACGATCTTCGTGCCACTCGTAGGCCGACTTGGCCTCATGCAGAATGCTCTGCTTGACCGACTCCATGTCGACCGTGTCTGGGTAGTAGTCAGCGCGAATCTGTTCCGTGTCGTACGTCCGTGCCGTGGACTGTCGTGCTCCAATGTTCATTGATAGTAGCTCCGTGATTGCCTGCAACCAGCAGCTTGCACTGCTGACTTCACCCCGGACGCGAAGCGCACCAGCGGGAGTAACCCCTTCGTGTCCGAACGGAGTGAGGACCGAACGGGGTTACCCTGCTGGGGCGCTCGCGCGGTGCGGTCGTCTGTAAGCGCAGCGAACAGACGTCGGTCGAGGCGACGTAGTCGTCGAAGTGCGGTTCGTTGACGATCAGCGGACTGGGCCCGCTGGAAAGACGACCTCGAATTCGAACTCGAAGTCGGTGTTGTATCCCGTCCCGATCGACGCTGCACTGACGCTGTTGAAGTACAGTTCGAGCTCGAACTCATCTTCGAACGGCTTCAACACTGCCGAGATCGACTTCGAGATGTCGCGTGGGTCAGAGAACTGCGAACTGACGCTCGGTAGTACAGCTGGATCCGTCGGGTCATGCGGGTCCAACATGAACGGCTCGTCGACCACTGACTGGTGGAACTTGAGGTCCATCCGTCGTGTCCCGCCACCTGGCTCGATCGTCAGTCGACAGATCTGGTCGCCAACATCGTCTCTGATGTTCCGCTCGTCGAGCTCTCGAGGCGTGAGTCCGTCAACGACGATCTGGTTCGGCTTCGTGACGTTCACCGTCACGTCGAGATCGTCGAGGTCCTTCGACTGCTGACGCTCGAACATGTCCATCACGACATCGTACACGTGCCGGAGATCTGTGTACATCGGACACATCGTCAGATGAGCCCCATGCCCTGGATCGGGTTCGAGCAGCTACAGTCGTTGAACTGTCCGTCGTGCTCGCGTCGGTGACCATGCGGACAGGTGATCGTGACATCGTCAGCTGTCCATCCGTCGGGGAGAATGTGGTCTGGTGGCTTCATTGGTCACGGGTCAGTTTGCCGACGTCGGTCACATCACCGAGCTTGTGGATCTTTCCGATCTCACTCTCTCTGGCAACACTCGTTGCTGGCTCGCCCGCTGCATCCTCACCGTGTGCAACGGTGAGTTGTGGTCCGCCAGCTTCGTTAATGGTGAGCATCCGCTCTGTCTGTTTCGGCTGTGGGTTGGTGTCAACGACGCGAACGACGCCAGTAACTGTCTTCTCGGTTCCGTCGTCTGTGTAGTCGATATAGACGTGATCGCCATCGTCGATGTCTGTTGGTATCATCGTTAGTTCTCCTCTCGAAGGCTGGAGTAGCGCGTCTCGCACAACCAGCGTGCCTTCTCCCACTGGTTGATCTCGGTTTCCTCTCGATTCCCAGACGTTCGTGGAACTGATGTCCCAGCTTGGGTCCACATCAGCTCCTGATTCGGCTTCGACCCGCTGAGCGCCTTGATCATCGAGCCGGTGTGGTCGGCCCGGATGTAGGTGACGAGCAGGTCGGGCCGATACTGACTCCCGACCGTCTCCAGGAAGTGACTCTGTGAGGCAGCCATCCCGGCACTCGCAAGGTTCGCCATCTCGGCCACCACACAGATGCGGTTGACCTCGATCAGGCGATCTCCCTTGATGACATGCTTCTCGGTCCCCGCGCGATCGGCGCGAGCATCGTCACGGTGGAGCCCACCCGGTGGCTCCGTGTAGACCTTGAACCGCGACATCAGTGGATAGCGATACGTGACTGCCATCACCAACCGGTCGTCGAAGTAGACGCCGTGGTGGGCGAGATTCGCACTGTGGACCTCACCCATGTACGAGTGGTGTGACCGGTAGATCTCGTTGGCCGTTTCCTGGTCGATCTCTTCGACGGTAATCCGGTCGGCAAATCGAATGCCGAGTGGAACGGTCGGTGGCTCCCCGTTTGCACACACAGGGCAGCCACAGTCGGTACTATCGCCGTGGAAGGTTGCGAGTGATTGCGCCATGATTACTCGACGTGGACGGAGTAACGGAATCTGGACTTGCTCCCACCGTACTCAATGGTCCGGACAGTGTCCTCGACGACGAAGCCGTCTGCCTCGATGATGTAGTGGACAACGTTGTCACCGAATGGCGTCAGCTCGATGCATGGCCACCATGCGCCACCATCTGCATCACGGAGCTCTCGCCCTCGCTCGTCGAGGTCAGCAAGGATGTCTTTCCCCGCTTCGTGGACGACATGACAGAGTCGGTCGGTGTCGATTCCCCCAGGCGCGTTTCGAACGTGGTATTGGTCTGGTGTGTACATCGTTACTTGAGCGTCACTTCTCTCGATGGGTCGGCAATGTTGAGCTCACGAAGCGTCTCGCTGTCCACGTATGGCTCGAGGAATTCGTCCCAGGTGAACCACGTTTCGTCGGCCACCTGGTGGTCGGCGGACTCCATGTGTGGCACCGAGCGATACAGTGAACAGTTGACGCCCTCTCTCGTCCGTTTGAGAGACACCTGTGGTGGGTCTTCGGCCATCGCGCGGAACCGGTGAACCATGATCTCCTCCACATTTCCTTGCGTGTCGATCGATCCCTCACCTGTCTTCAGCTCGTCGTGTAGTGCAACCAGTTCTTGATTCGACAGACTCGTGATGTCCGCAATTGCTGGGTTACTGTTCTTCTCGAGGTCGATTGGGTGATTGTTGTCACTCATGTTCCAAGTTCTACAACGATTGCGTCGGGTTCAATTTCGAACGTCGTACCGGGTTCGACGTTGAGTATCTCACTCCACGGTTCGCGACGACGACCGAGTCGGCGGTCATCGCCCGGCCGTTCCATCCACAGTTCGAGCGTTATGCAGTCTCTGTCGAACTCACAGACGGCCCACGGAGTGTTACTCACTCTGCATCACCGTTCCAGAGTCGCCCGTTCAGCTCTGCTTCGAGAATCTTCCATGCGAATGCCTGTGGCGACATCCCCGTCTCGTACATCTCGTGGGTCAGGAGCTTCGTGTGGGCAATGACCGAGAACGGGTCAACGCGAACGTCCTCTGTCACACCGTCGAGCTCGAACGTGTACGGTTCAAGTGCGTACAACGGGACGCCCTCCTGGTCGTCAACCGTCGCGACGATGTGCTTCACGGCGGTCGACGGGCCTTCTACGCTGATGCGCTCACGGTTCGAGCGCAGTAGTTCGTCTATCCATGCTTCCAAGTCGTCACTACTGTCGAATGTTCGGTATGGTGTCTGTCCCATTAGTCAATCAGCTCCCCGTCTTCGTCCGTTTTCGAGCCAACGTACAGTGGGAAATTGGCTCGGATCTCTTCGTGCCACTCCGTCGGTTTGGCCCCATCCATCAGTCGGGTGAGTGTATCCATCCCAACCTCGCAATACGAGATCGCATTCCGGTCGTGGGGAGCGACGCCTAATTTCTCGAAGTGGTTCTCGGGTCTCGTTATGACGCCGTCCGCAAGATAGAACAGCACGTTCCCACGGTCTGTCTCATACTTCATCACCTGCATGCGGATGAGCTCGTATAACTCGCTACGAGTGAACTCAATCACCATCCTCGTTGGGTTCTCGATCCGCTCCTCGATGTTCGCTTCAAGGACAGCGACTGCGGTTTCACGCGGGTCGTCGACGATCGACGAGATCTCCTGTGCATGCTCGAGCACCACGTGCGTCGGAAACCGGTCCGTGATGCTCCCGGTCACATCGACACCGGTGTCTCGTTTGCCAACCTGCAGGTTCTCTGGGAGCACCCGGTCGAGTGTCGCAGTCTCCGGGTCCCAACCGATGAGAATCTTGTCCGCGGTCGATTCTACGCCTAGTTCCTCGATCGTGTCACGGTTTGCTGCAACGAACACGTCGAGCCACGCTTGCAACTCGTCTGTACTGTTAATGTCAGAGATTGTCATTATGAGTGTCTGTCTGCTTACGAACCAATCTTGTAGCTGTCTGCTTCCGACCCGACATGCAGCGGGAGGTTGACCGCTGTCGTCGAGTGCCACTGTTGTGCTTCTCCACCGTTCAGTAGTCGCCGAAGCGAGTCCATTGCAACATTGCACGTCGCAATCGTCTCGAATTCATGTGTGTCGACGCCCCACGACCGTTCTCGATTCTCCCGCTCCGTCCGGAACGAGCCGTTCAGGTAGAACAGGACCGACCCGTACATCGTCTCGTACACGAGATACTGATGCCGAATCAGCTCACGGAGGTCACTCCCCGACAGCATCACGGTGATTGCCTCGGTTTCCTCCAGTCGCTCCCGGACGTTCGCAGCCATGATGGCGACTGCAACCTCACGCTCATCCGGACTCTCCAGTGGAATCTCCTGTGCATATTCGAGCACATCCGTCGCTGGAAGTCGGGAGGCGATCATGGCTCCATCTGTCCCAACGAGGCTGTCGCTTCCCAGTTGGAGGAAATCCGGGAGGAGTCGGGACAACGTTCCCGACTGTGGGTCCCACTCCATGACCAGTTTCTCCGCAATCAATTCGGGACCGAGCTCCGAGACCTTCTCTCGGTTCGCTGCAACGACATAGTCGATCCACTCCTGTAGTGCTCCCGCGCTGTTGATGTTTGCAATAGACATGATGGTTCAGGTACGTTGTTAGGCGCTGTTCTGGCCAGTGCCGAACTGCTCTGTCACAGAGAGATCCTCGTCCTCGACGAGCTCGCCGAACTGGCCAGGCATGTAGCGTGCCATCTCTGCGTACACGTCGTCGGTGATGTCCGTCCACTCGGTCTCCTCATAGCGGACGAACGTCGCCGTCTCGGGCACCTGGTCGCCCTGGATGTAGTCAGGAACAGCGCTCTTGCGGACGCGAATCGAGTCACCGGGCGACGCTTCCTCACGGTAGTCGCGGAACGTCGTGCCGAACTGCGATGTGTCGTCATCGTCGACGACCTCGATTCGCGTTGGATGGCCAGCCCGCCACTCGATGCGCTCGGTCGTGTTCCCGTATGTGATGTCGGCGACAACCGTTCCCTCCATGGCCGTGTACAGGTCGGTTTCCTCACCGTCGAGCTCGACCGGGCCAGCGTAGTCACCGATGAGACGGATGCTGTCACCGGCCCATCGGCCACACATCGCATCGTCGCCGGTCTGGAAGCCGGCACAGACGATGCGCTTCAACTTCTCCATGTTCCACTCACCGACCGTGAGCGACGGGTCACGCTCGGCATCTCGTTCATGCACTCGGTAGGTCGACATGGCTCGCTCGTACAGGTTCTCGGCAAACCCTTGGCGAATCTTCATCGGGTACGTCTCGACGGCGTCGATGTCGACCTCGAACTCGTCTTCGTCCCAGCCGTCAGCGTCGCGAATGGCACGCTTGAGCGCACGCTCGATCGTCCGGTTCCCACCGTCGTCATCGGGCATGAACACCTGTCGCTCACGCAGTTGTTCGTCTTCGATGCGCGCTGCAGTCGCTTCGACGACCCGTTCGTCGTCTTGGTCGTACAGCCGGTCGAGCAGCGTCGTGCCGTCGAACGGTCCCTCGAACAGCAGGTACAGCATAATCTGGCCCGACAGCGGGTCGGACACCTTCTCCGGCAACTTCGCGAGCGATGGCAGCGACAGGTACTCCTTCTTGTCAGGGTTGACCGGACGGAAGTACTGCCCCATTACGCGCTCACCTCGGCCATCGGCTGGTTGGAAACGATACGACTGGTCGTAGTGGTGTCGGTGTACATGATAGTTGTAACTGGTCGTTGTACGCGACCAAGTTGAAGATTGTGGTAACGATTACGCGAACTGGTCGGCTTCGACGTCAGGATTCGTCTGGAGCGTGTCCCGGCAATCGGGACAGACGCGGTATCGGCTATGGAGACCACTGATGGTCCCCGTGAACTGGACGTTGGTCAGGCCAGTCCGGACCGGCGTCTCCTCGCCACAGTGGTCACACTCCATGTTTTCCACCGGGGACGTTCGCGATGATGGAACTCGTCACGGAGTCATCGTCGTGTGCAACCACTAACACGTCGTCCGTGTCGAAGTCGATCTCGTTGACGGCATGCTCATGAAGTTCTTCAGCAATCTGTTCCGTTCGGTCGGACGCATCTGGTTCTATCTCAAGTGTCATAGTATCACTCCAGCAGCTCTCACTGCTGTTTTCACCCTCCCGTGACGCAGACCAGCGGAGTAACCTCTCGGTCCGTCCGGGCTCTGCCCGGTCGCAACCGACGGGGTTACCCGCTGGGGTGCGACGCGCTGTTCGTTCGTACAGGATACGAACGCCGGTCGAGGCGACTTAGTCGTCGAAGTGCGGTTTGTCTCAATTGAGCTCGAGCTCGAACGTCATCTGTGCTTTCAGCAAGTATTCGTCGGTGAACTCGAGTTCGTGGCCATCGGCATTCCTGAGTATCCGCTGGAACTTGTCTCGTGTCGTATCAGATGACATCTCGTTGATCGGCACACTGATTCGGCACTCAACGCGAAGTGTGTGTAGTGCGATCGATGTCCCGAGCCCCTCGATGCTCACCTCGTCGATTGACCCAGTACCGATGCTGTCGAAGTGTCGTACGGTCTCTTCGACCCAGTTCATATCCTCGATGCCACTCTCGATGCTGGTGATTCGTTCGCGCAATTCTCCCTCTGCCCGGCCGACGGGACTCTGTTGTTGGCTCATGTTGGGTGTGTCGTAATCTCGACGTTTCCGGTCGTTTCGGTCAACTGTGCGCGATCTGTGTATCGGCAGTTACTGAGCTCGGCGCCACAACAGCGACACTTCGCCGGTTGTGGGAACCGAACGTCGACGGCATCCTCGGCGACAACGCCACAGTCTGGACATCGCCCGACAGGGACACGGTCACTGTCGCTCATCAGTAGTGAACGTCGATGCAGACGACTGCGCCACCGTCTTTAATCGCCGTGATGGCAGTCTGCTGTTTCTCCTCGGTGACGATGCCTGTGTGTGCGCCCGCATCGTAGCCGTAGCACTCGTTCTTCGGCGTGTAGCCGAACAGGGAATTCATCCAGTGCTGGAACATGCCCAGGTCGCCGACTTGCTGTTGATACGTCGTTGGGTCGAGTTCGAACAGCTCTCTCGGGTCGATGTCGCTGTCCTCGAGCTCGTCTACTGCTTCGTCGCGTGCATGTTCGAGCTCGCGGGCAGTGCTCTCCCAGCTGGATTGAAGCTGCTCGATGGCACCTTGCCCACCGAGGACAACACGGTTCGGGTGTTCGGGAACTTCGTCGTAGTTCTTCGTCGACCCATCGACGCTGGGCCCGTAGTTGTCCATGTTGAACGGCCTGTAGTCGGGATTTGCCTCGATGACTGCACTGTGTGCCTCGACGAATGCCTGGAACGCGTCGAAGTCGAACTCGTATCCGAGATGCTCGCCATCTTCACCAACGACATTCTGTTGGAACGTGCCCTCCTCGACCTCGCCACTGTCCCACTCGTCGCTTGCTTCGACGTCATCCACCAGGTTGCGACGGAGCTCGTCGGCTCCAATCAACCCGTGTCGGTAGTCCCACTCCAGACGCTGTAGTGCGTCTTCGACACTGTAGTCGTCACTATCGCTGTAGGACGCCCAGTCGTACCAGGCGAGATTCTGGTGTCCGTAGATGCTGTTCAGACGAGCGCTGGAGCGACCGGCATGCTCCTCATGCCAGTCGGAGTAACCACCGTTCTGCGTGGAGATGAACTCTCGAACGAACTCCGTTGCAGCATGATTCGCGTCTTCAACGATTCGTCGGTACTCCGTCGGCGTCGGTTTATTCGCGTCGAACGGCTCGTCGGCCGATGGAAGGGGCTGTGCAAGTCGGTTCGATGGAACAACAATTGTGAGTAACTGGTGCATTGTAATCGATGTGTGCAACCTGACTGGGTTGCGTCAGTAGCTTCGATGCATCTCGTAGTCGCAGATGCAACAATGGGCGACGCCAACGTTCGGCGTCTTCACTTCAATCTCGACGTAGTTCGAATCACAGACGGGACACCGGTCGAACCGTGTGCCCTCGACGTGGATGGTCGCAGTGAAGTACTCATCGCACGGATTGAACGCGTCCGGGAGTTCATCGTAGTTGTCTGCGCGTATCAGCTGTTCATCGCTGAGGCCGGGGACGTCCTTCTCGTCGAGATTACCGATGACCGGTTCAAGCGAGTACCGGCGCACGTACTTCCGCGCCTTCGCCTTCCGGTTCCAGCCTTCGTCGTCGAGCCGACTCGATGTAACACGGAAGAGGCAATTCTTCACTTCACCCCAGTAGCCGGTCGGCTCGATGTCGAATGTTGCAACGACGAGCTCGCCCTCTCTGTAGCCGGGGCCCTCGCTCTCTTTGAACGCCTGCTTTACCTCGAAGTGGTCTAGGTCGCTATCACAGATGTACGCCTCACCCGGCTTCGTCATCTTCGAGGCGCTCTCGACGACGACATCAACACTGTCTGTGCTCATCGGTCGATACTCACCTGTTCATCGCTCCCCTGGCGTTGCTCGTGACAGACGCGAGTCCCGCCGGTGAACACCTGGACCGATTCGAGTCGGGCACTGGCCATGTTCGCCAGCTCGAGGCGAGACTGGACAATTTTCAGTGCCGACGACGCACTATCCTCACCGTCGAGGGCCGGTGCGCCCTTCGCGTCGAGCTCGACTGTGACGATTGGTCGTCCATCGACCGTCATCGTCTCTGCAATCATTGCATCGGGGAACGCATCCGAGGGGCATCCGAGTTCGACGGATACCGTGACGTACACTGCCTGCGACTGGAGTTGTGCTCGTTGTGCCATTGGTCTGAATCACTGTTGTCTGATTTGTTACACGCCGTAGTTGATGTCCGGACGTGAGTTCGTATGTGGCCGGGCGTGCCCAATCGGGTCAGGCTCGACCGACTTGATGACGCCAATCTGTCGCCCGTTGAACCGAAGTGCTGCAACGGGCGTCGACTGTGGGTCACGACAGGTGAGGACGAACGTGCCTCGCTCTGTCTCACCTCGCTGCAGCCCGAAGCTCTCTGCCCGGTCGACACGGACCATCAGCCCGTGTGCGCGGAACAGCGGTCCATCTGGCTCTCGAACGTACGAGACCGTCACTGGAGTACCGTAGTCGGGCAGGTGGTCAGTCACAACATCACCCGACTGAACCACATGATGAGGAGCCAACACCCGGCCACCTGCAGATTGTATGCAACGAACGCTTGCATCGGAATCCACCCAAGGCCGAGTGGAATCAGTGACAGTATCGCTATCAGCGTGAGCCCGACCACGACGAAGACACCGCCACCGAAGGCAACGTCGCGCTGGGACTGCTGTTGTTCTGCCTCTGTCACCTCACGCGGGCCTGGTCGACCGCCATTACTCATGGGGACCACCCGCGAATGCTTCGAGCGTCGTTTCCTCGGTGTCGGCGAACTGCCCTCGTGCGGGCTCGACGCCGTCCAACTGGAGTGATGCTGCGTCACTCCCGTTGGTCCGATATCGCTGTGCCTCTTCTTCAAGCAGGTCGGCAAGTTCGAGCGCTGACAGCTCTGTCCGGTCAAAGATGAGCTGTATCAGCAGCTTGCCGTACTGGGTATCTGCCATGCGACTGTGTCTGGCGCTACCCTATCGTTTGGGGCGACGAACTTGTATCTACCGGCTACGAGTTATCGAAGGTCCTCCGGTCGACTTATGTTTGGCTCTTTCCGCCGGTTCACTGCTGGCTCGCGACGGACGCGCTGGTTCTCCGGATGCTTGTCAGCGTGCAGCATGTTCGTGCCAACGTAGCTCACTCCACGCTGGCACTTCGGGTCGCCACAGACGGGACATGCGTTGAGTATCTTCCACAGCGCCATCGGCTCGGCGACGTGGTGCTTGTACCCCTCGGGGTCGCCTGTATCCTCGATGTACTTCTCTTCATCCACAATCTCGGATTTCTTCGGTGCCTCGTAGCCTGCGTTCTCCAGCAGTTGCTGGAGTGCAGCTATCTGTGGGCCGTCGAGTATGAGTTCTGGCATCAGTATGCCTCGTAGATGTCGTGGACGACCTCGCCTGTCGGCTGCTCGTCGAGCTCGATACGAACGGGAATCTCCGGGTCATCGTCGAGCAGGTAGACGAAGACCGACTGGCCCTCGCTGTGGGTTACCTGTAGTGGCCGACCCGAGGTCGACGAGAGCAGCTCCATCTCGTGGAACGGATGCTGATTCGCCTGCCGAAGCAGCACCTTCGCACGCACTTCAACTCGGTCTGGAACGTCTCCGAGACGCTGCTCGACGAACGTGTCGATGGTCTCTCGACGTACCGACTGTTCTCCTGTCCTTGTACCGCCATCAGTTGTTGCCTCCAACGGACCGGGTGGGGATTGAACCCACGCAGCGTCTCCTGCATCGTTTTCACTCTGGGGAAAAGTATGGGTAAACCCTGAAGTGTCCGTCTGCGTTCAACGCCGAATCCAGCCAGCCTGCCAGTCCACGGTGAGCGCGTCTCGTGCGCTACTCGTCGTCGACCGCTTCGATGCGAACGAGCTCGAACTCGCCTTCGTCAATCAAGCCATCCTCCTCGTACTCTTCGAGGAGGGTCTTCGCCGTCTCCTCGTCGAACATATCTCGACCGCCACCCACTGTCTGTGGCGTCAGGAACTTCTTGCTACCAGGACTGTACAGGCCGTAGCCAATCGTCGTGTCATCACTCACTGTTGTAGTATGGTGTATATGATTCTTGTTGCTTCAACGTTGCCACTCGATGTGGTATTCTGTCGCTGTCTTCACCCCTGACGCGAAGCGCACCAGCGGGAGTAACCCCTTCGTGTCCGAACGGAGTGAGGACCGAACGGGGTTACCCTGCTGGGGCGCTCGCGCGGTGCTGTTCGTTCGTACAGGATACGAACGTCGGTCGAGGTGACCATCGGTCACCGAAGTGCTGTTCGTTGTTCACTCCCACGGAGCACTCTCCACGTCGTAGCGCAGCGTGACCAGCGTCGTGTCGTCATCGTCTTCAGCTGTCGAGATGATGTGCTCGGTCTGGCCACCGCGACCATCGGTGAACACCAGGACGATGTCGGCGGTCTCGACCATGCGCTGGTTCTGGGCGTACGCTGCCCCAGCGCCATCCGTTTCCCATGATGGCTCGAACGTGTCGTCGGCTCCGAGGGGCATCTCGTTGGCTGCAGCCCACATCTCGCCAGCTCGTGCTGCACCACCGTTGCCGGTCGTGATGACGCGGTCGATGCGACCAACGACGGCGTTCGACAGACGCGACTTGAGCGTCGAGCCAACGGCGAGGATGCGCTCGCTGTGGTCGAACAGTGCATCGGTTCGCATGAACTCGTCCGTGCCGGCGACGGCGACCGTGAGGCCGTCGACGGACTGCTCGTTCGGCTCGACCGACAGCGTCGTCGGAGGGCGAATCTCGGTCGGGTTGGTTGTTGCGCGCGATTCCACGAACGGGCCCCGTTCTGGGACGGGGTCGAAGTGTGCATCTGACATGATGATACCTGTGTTGTATCCGCACTGGTCCACCTGCCCCACTGGCAGGTCTCGCGACGAGAGCGCACGCTGTACGCATCCATCGCGCCTGTGTGGGGACTGAATCGAGTGATGACTGAACGCTAGCAGCGGGCGTCTGAGACCGGCGTGTCGACGCTATACCAACGCGAGTCTGCGAGTGACTGTGACTGGCTCATTGGTGCGCCTCTTCGGCGTGCTTGGCCGTCGACCAGTCAACATCGTCGCCGGCAACGGCAGCTGCTTCCTCCGCTGGGCGAGCGTCGTCATCCGGCGCTGGTTCGGCTGCAACGGCTGGCTCTGGCTCCGAGGCAGTCTCCTTGGGCGACTCGTATGCCTCATCGAGCGTCTCCATCGGGAGCTCTTTGCCCGCACCGAGGAAGACGTTCACCGGCGTGTCGATATCGGAGACGCGCTCGAGGAACGACGACGTGTAGTCATCTGCACGGACCACGAGCACCTCGTCGGCCCACTTCGTGAGCCGGCGCTCGAGGTCGGTGAACATGGCCGTCCAGTCCTCGCTCTCTTCGAAGCTGTCCCAGTCGGGACTGAAGCGCTGGACCGAGCACATCGCGCCAGCTCGGACGGCACCGTCGACGACTTCACTCACGATTTCGGCACTGTCGTCACTGGTCTTCAGCCCGACCTCGATGTTGTCGAGTCCGATGTCAGCCAGCTCCAGCGCCTGTTTGACGAGCATCGTCTGCGTCTTGCGGGCGAACGGCTCGGTCGACTCGTCGCCCCACACGATGGCGACCCGCGTCGGGCGACTCTCGAAGCGCCCGCTCGACCGAACCAATGCCGTGTCGTCGACCATCTCGCTCGCTGCGTTGCGAACGGTCTCGCCGGTCGCCATGTTGCTCTCCATCGCCTCTGCGAGCACTGCTGGGTCTGCATTCGAGACTGCCTCTGGCGACTCGAAGCCAGCGCCGTAGAGACGCTGTGCGCGAACCGAGCCGACCTGCGTGATGTCCGAAAGCTGTGCAACTGCCGTCTGTCGAGTGTTGTCACTCATGATGAATCAAATCCACTGTATCCGCTATCGCTAGTTATCGCTCGATTCCACTACCGTGGTAGTGTTTCGTCGCTGTCTTCACTTCTGACGCGAAGCGCACCAGCGGGAGTAACCCCTTCGTGTCCGAACCTGTGAGGACCGAACGGGGTTACCCTGCTGGGGCGCTCGCGCGGTCCGTCGCCTGTGAGTGTAGTGAACAGGCGTCGGTCGAGGCGACGTAGTCGTCGAAGTTCGGTTCGTCTACTCGTCGTCACTGACGGCCATCGCGAACGCTGTACAGTCACTTCGCGTCACACGTCGCTCCATCGTGGCGTCGTCTCCACGCATGTCGGTGACGACAACGTGTCGCTCTGCTCCCAACGTCCGTTCGTGCGCCGACTTGAGCCAGCCGACACCGTATGCCTGCTCTTCCGAGACCCAGAACGTGACCTTGACCGCGTGTCGCGTCGAGGCAAGGTCCATCAGTTCGCCGAACTCACGGTCGCTCACTGGGTCGTCAGCCTCTGTCTGGACTGGCTTGATTCGCGATGGCTTGACTCTGATGAAGTCGTTTCTGTTCGGCTTCTCCTGTCGGAGCATGACTCGCCCATCGTCTGTCGCCACACCGGAGGCGAGCCACATGCCCGTCTCACCCTCGATTGCACACACTTCGCCGACCTCGAAGTCGTCTGCTGCTCGCGTTTCTGTGTCGTCCGATTCCATCAACGTCCGTGGTGAATTGCTCATTGGTATGTTGGTGTCCGCCTGCATGATTGTGCTGCACTGTGCCACTCTCCCGAGCCACGCCACCGGTTGGCCAACCTGACCAACCGTCTGTGGGTGACTCGGCAGATTCCGAACGGGGTCCGTTCACGGATGGGACTCATGGGATGTCGCGAGACCCGCCGAGTCGAACGCCCAGTCAGTCGTGGGGACTTACTTCATCCCTCGCTGTGCCACGCCGACCACCCGGTTCGACGGCTGTCGAGTGAAGCCGTCATGCTCCATCCACATGCCGGACTTCAGGAGGTAGCCAGTCCGACCACAGTACATGCATTCGATGTCAACCTCCTGTCCACCACCGGGGACGGACTGTGGATGACTGGTCGTCTCGGTTGCCATCGAGCCACACTCCATGCACTGCAGCTCCTCCACGATGCCCTGGAGTGACGGCATTATGCGCTCACCCCCTCGACGCGCATCGTGCGCTCGGCCGTCTCGGTCACCAGCTGGACCTCGTGGTCGTCAGCTGGTTCCTGCGTGAGCTCACACCCGGCCTGCGTTGCCGTCCACGTCTGGATGAGCAACGCTGCCTCACGTGTTGACCGTGGAATCGTCTGCAGGCCGAGGTGCTCGATGAGACTCGAGACCAGTGCTGTTTCGTCGTCCGTCTCGACTGCTGATGATGATGACTGCTCGATGCCGTCGCTCGTGTGCTGTGTTTTGGACATTGGAATCACGGTATTCCGCAAATTTCGAACGGGGTCCGTTCACGGATGGGACTCATGGGATGTCGCGAGACCCGCCGTGTCGAACACACCGTCCTGTCACTCGGTGTGACAATCGCGCCGTCAGTTGAACTGCACTATCCCACTGTTCAGTATGTTGTCACTGCTGTTTCTACCTCGACGCGACGCGCACCAGGGGGGATAACCCCTTCGTGTCCGTCCGAGCCTGCGAGGACGCAACCGAACGGGGTTACCCTCCTGGAGCGCGACGCGCGGTGCTGTTGCTGGTGCGGTGATCGTACACACCAACAGTGCGACCATCGGTGCTCGTGACACTATCCACCGTGCGGTCAGCTCCGATTGGGGTGCGTGCGCGAGCGGTCGGTGCGGAACGCGCGCACCGTCGTCCACGATTTGAGAACAGCCACCGTGCGATGGGGCACAGCCACACGGCGTGTGACAGTCAGTGTGGAGGATTGCCTGGGACCCGGCTGTTCCACCGCGAGCTCGAACCGGTATAAAAAAAGCAGCTGCGTGCCTATTGGTCAATCCAGCCCTTCGTCGAGCCTGAGAGTTGCGTCTCACCTCCGTGCCCATCCGTGAATTCCGGGTTATCTTCCATCGTTTCAATCATCTCTGCGAAGCCATCCCACTCTTCGTGGTCATCTTCCACACCGGGCGCTCCATCCGCGTTGGCAACCTGTTCATCCGGTGAGGGAGTGAACTTATCATACTCTTCATCGTCCTCCTGCTCGGGGTGTCCGCGTGAGTTGTGGATGAACGCCTCACACCCCACATCGTACTCCTCGGTGATTCGCCACAAGGTGTTGCGAGTGTAGTCACCTTCCTCGACGACGACGATGATATCAGCCCACATCGCCATCGCTTTCTCTCGCTCGCGGAAGGTCGCAGCCCAGTCGACCGCGTCGTAATCATCTGTCGGCTCTCCGTCTGGGCCTATCTTGTGCTGCCCTGGGTTGAACTCTTGACGACCCATCTGGCCTCCTTTCGTGGCGATGTCAGCTTGGAACTCTGACACGACCGCACCTGTCTTCTTGTCGGCGAAGCCTGAGTAGAAGCCGAGGTTGCGCGGGCGAATCTTCAACGAGGTCAGCGCATCGTCCAACTGTTGGCGCAGCTCCTCCTCGGTGTATTTGTCTGCAACGGACACCGAACTGTCCGTCGTTGTCTCATCATCCCGCGTGTCGTCTTCACCCCACAACACGGCCACGTTGGCATCGTACTGATGATGGTTGTTTGCAATCATCCGTTCGGTCTCGGATGCATCCTCGTCAAACCGGCCACGCTCGCGTTTTCGCATCACGCCGAACGCCTTCCCCTTCAGCTGCTTCGCGGTCTTCGCGCCCACACCGTACGCTTCGGTCAGCTCCGACACCGATGCGTCCTTGATGTCTTCAACGCGAGTGAAGCCGATGTTGAACAGCTTCACGGCCATCGCGGTTCCGACGTTCATCTCATTTGCGAGCTCAACGACTGCTGCCATTCCTCGATTGTTGTCAGACATTGAAATCACTGACTGAGAGCACGACTGGGGTTGGGGGGACGACCCCCTTCGCGCCTCATGTTGGTCTATGATTCGTAGACAGCGTAGAGTGCCAGCTTGCTGAGGTTCGTGTCCAGCCGGAGGCTGGAACGCGAAAGCCGATAGCTGGCACTCGGCGAGACGACCGCCGACCGAGGTCCGTGTCCAGCCGTCGGGTGGAACGGCGGTGGTGTTCCACCCGGCTGGCTGGAACGCGAAAGCCGATGGCGGTCGTCTCGCACGCTGTCGGCATCCCTTAACCCTTCCGGGCGGGTCGGACTGCGCGTTCTCCGTGCGCACGCGCGACGGCGCGCGTGTGCGCGCTGTGTCCGACCCGCCTGCCGGTGCGCGCCGACGCGCACCAAACTACGCGCCGAGCCGATGTGGTGTGGTGCTGTACTCGGCTCGGCGCGGTGGCGGAGGGGTTAAGGGATGCACGAATTATCCTGTGCGAAATTGTCGGTAGGGCCCGCTCCGACCAAGGAGCAGACCGGAACCGTCCGTCAGCTTGCTGACGCAACGGAAGCCCGCTGTGCGCAACCATGCACCCCGGACCCGGAACAACGAAAGCCCGGAATGGGCGAACGAATGCCCGGAATGGCCGACGACTGTGTCGGTGCCCCCGCATGCCCGGTTCGGTCCGTCAGCTTGCTGACGCAACCGAGCCCGGAACGGTCGCGCTACGGCACGAACGGCACCGACCATCGGCGTCGTCGGTCACACGCCCGGACCGAGAGACCACACGCCCGGACCGCGAGTGCTCACAAGCCCGCGTCGAGCGACAGCGAGACGTCGGGTTGTGATGGGTCCCGGGAGTCGCGGGCTGTGGTGCGGAAGCCCGCGATTGCGTACTCCGCGCACGCAGTCGCTGTGGACGTGCCACGAAGTCAGCTTGTCTGACGAAGTGGCGGGTCCTAACAGCGAAATTTCGGGTCATGTCCGATATGTCCACCGTGCGGTACGCTCCGGTCGACGTTCAGAGACATATCAACTGCGCGTGACCCTCACCCTCTGGCTCCCTTCGGGGCAATGTGAGTGTGCGCCCCGGAAAGCTGCATCATTGCACAACCCCGACCCTGCGGTGAAAACACCGAGCAGTCGTCTCGATGGTTCCCTACATGGCCAGCAGGTCAACATACCAGCCATTCGTCCTCGACGTGACCGCTCGATGGCCACCAGTCACGATCGAGCTCTACTCGACACCATCCGTGGTCCCGACAGGTCCAGCCTGCCGATCGACGCACACCTACCAGTCGACGTCGACATGATCCTCGGTACAGGCCGATCACGATCATCCACAGCGGATCCTCGTAGCGATCCTGATTGTTCTGGCAGATTCGGATATGTTTTTTAAACAATCCCCCCGCCGTCTACCCGCTGTGCGGTAGGGGAGTACTGCGAGAAAAATATGGGTGCTGTGGGCCAGGGGTTACGGCGATCTGTCACGAGCCCGACCACTCCCTCCAGAGGGTGGTCCGACTTCCTCCAGAGTGATCTCCCTCGTCACTCCCGATCACCGCCGGCCCTCGACGATCACTCCCAACAGTGCCGGTTCACTCCCGATCATGCACTGTCCCGCCCCACCCCAACCCCCGTGGGGTCCGGCCCTCGAGATCGGCCGTTCCGGACGAAAAAAGTTGGTCGCTCCTGAGCCTGGATTTCCGTCACTCCACAATCGGCGCGAGGATATCATCGGGCGGTGACTCCCCTGGATCGGCGTCGTACGACTCCGGATACAGACGCGCCGAGTACTCGTCCAGTCGCTCGTGACAGTCCCGACAACAGAGCACACAGTTGTCTTCCGTGTGTGACTCGGTAATCTCATCGAATCGATCCGTCGGGATGATGTGGTGCATGAACAGCGTCTCCGGCGTTCCATCACAGTTGATGCACGCTGGCTCCCGACCCGCCTCCACTTCAGTCTGAATGAGCTCGGCTTTCAGATCGCGATGAGCAGACGTTGGTTTCCGCCCACTGATGTTGTCCCTGTCGACGCTCGGATCCTTCTTCCGCCCAACCGACGACACGTGCTCTCCAAGCCCAGCAGCGTGGGCTGCATCCCGCCACGTCTCGAAGTGTGTCCGGATCGCCTTCTCCGATGCGAACTCCGAATCGTCGGTGAAATCCGTGAGCCTGAGTCGATCATATCGCTGATAGCAGGTTTGGATCTGCTCACACAGCTCTTCATCTGTGTAGCTGTTCTGGCCCCGTACCACCGACTGTGGCACTGATGATTCGATGATCGCGTCCCGCCATCCACCGAAGTATCGGCGAATCGTCGCACTCGAACAGAACTCATCGTCGGCATCGAACACCGCCGTCGTCAGCTGGTCGTCGTACCGATCATACGCAGTCTCGAGCATCGCCAGCAACTCCTCGTCGTCGTACATGCGACGCTGGCGACAGTATCGCGTAACGGTAGCACACAGATGAATCTATCGGGAGCCGATACGCGAATGAATGACATAACATTTAGGTGTGTCGAGTGTGTACATGCGTATGTCGCGCGCGCGAGCCTCCCTTGCTCACACGCAACTGTTGGTCTGTGTCGGGGAATGGTGTGATCGACCCATCCAGGTATGGGCATGTCGCATGAGTCACCCGTCGTCATCGACATCGAACAGTTCAGCCGAATCGACCACTGGTCGTGAGCGTGCGCCTGCGCCCGATCGCATCGTTGCGGAGGGTTGGTCGGAACAGGACTTCTGGACCGACGACAGCCCCGGCCACGCCTCCATGTCGGCCCAAGAGGACTGGGTCCGATCGAATCCTCGCCCCGCCAGCCACGACGGTCGGGCGACCACCCGGACGACCTTCTACGACGACACGCACACGTCGGGGCCGAGCATGCGCGATCGGCCGAACCACAAGCAGAAATCCTGGACCGATCTCGCTGTCGTCAACGACGACGCGTATGCCCGTGATGTCTCACGTGGTGGGCAGAACTTCGCTGCCGACAAGCGTCGGTGGGTCGAGACGTTCGCCGGCCAGCTCGAAGCAACCTCCTACCAGAAGCAGCAGGCCGTCCATGTGATCGACAACATCGACATGGGGCCGTACAAGGGAGCACGACTCTCCAGTGAGGTCGTTGCACTCGGCGTGCTCTCGATGCTGATCGACGCCGACGTGCGCGATATCGAGTACCGGACGGTCGAGCGTGACGCGATGGGTGTGTTGCTGTCGGACCTCAACGCCGATCGCGATGACCTTCGACAGGTCCGCCGACTCATCCACAAGCACGACTACGAGCTGTTGTTCCCTGAGTAGTCAGTGTGCGGGCGAGAAACGATGGATCTGGCCGACCAGGGTGTCCCTTTGAAAAGGGACATGGTGACTACAGATCAAGCGACAGGGCGCCGGGCCCCCGCCTACTCCTCCTGTCCACCCCCATTTCGTTCGTTGCCTTCACGCCATTCACCTCCGGCCCCTGTCATGCTTCGGCCCTCCACCACGGCTTCACATTTCCCCCCGTAGCGCGTGGGGGCAACGCCTCCCCCTTCCCTTCCGACATCGTCGCATTATGGTCAGTGAGACGCCCACTCGTGGACGCTGTGGCTCTCGGGTTACTACCAAGTCCGGGCTGGAGGTCCACGAACGTGGACTCGATGAGTATGAGCCTCTCACCGATCAGTCGATCGTCTGTCTTCGACTGCTCGACCCGTCCGGGTCGGACATCGTCGAGTGTGAGCCAGAGTATGACGATCTGAATGAGTATCTCTGGAGCGACTACGAGCCATCCCACGTCGCACTTACGCCAGATCACGAGGCCGAGTTCGAGAACATCGATCTCGAGTTCGAGCCCTGCGACCGCCCACCGGTTGGTGAGGACCTAGCGGACAACCAGACAGCCACCACGGTCGGCGACGTCGACTGTGAGGACAGCTCGTGGTTCGACCTGACCGGACAGTCGGTGAACGTCACGAACCGCTACAGCGAGCTTGAGGGCTACTGTGAGCGGTACCCCATGGATAACGGCCTCTGTTACGTCCACGGTGGCGCGTCCGATCTCGGCGCTCCCGAGGGGAACGCGAACGCGATGATCCACGGGATGGAGGCCAAGCGGACGACCTACTGGAACTCGCTGGAAACCCAGGAGCGCGCCAACATCGAGGCGTGGGTCGACGACTTCCTCGATGATGCACCGTTCACCCGCGACCACCGCGGAAAGGTGAACGAACTGTATCGTGCCTGTATCGACATGCACCGTGCTGCTGGTGGACTCGATGAGTACGTCGATCCCGACGGCGACCACGAGGGGCTCACCAAGCAGGTCGTCGTCGACACGGACGAGAACGGCGATGAGGTGTACGCCGAGGGCGAACATCCGGCGAACCTCCCGTACTCTCGACTCGACAGCGACATCACGTCGAAGCTGGAGACGCTCGGTGTGATGTCAAGTCCTGAGCAACAGAAAGCCGATGCCGAAATGTCGATTGCACAGAAGCTCTCGGGGATGGGCGACGAATGATCCCCCAGTGCCAGCCCTTCTCGAGTGCATACAATCTGCTCGAGCTCTCGACGATTCCCGCTGATGTCGAGGTTCCGCGTGTGAACGATCGGCTCTACAACTCGCTTCGTGACCCACAGGGCGATGCACAACAGACGCCCGTGATCTTCCGCCACCAGCCCCGACAGACACACTTCACGGTCCACCCGGACACTGGCGTTCCAGTCCACCAGATCGAGGTTCCACGTCGGATGTTCGATGGGTTGGATCTCGCTCGCGGTGCCTCCTACGTTCCCTACTTGGTGGCCCGCCCGCGTCATGCCGTTCGACTCCGTCGAATGGTGGACATCGACGAGACGTACATCGACTAGATCGGCCCTCGCAGTTTTGTCGCACATTGGTCTGTTGTGAGCTCGCGTGCTGTGTGTGCTCCCCAGGCCATGTCATTCTACCATGGTAACCCAGCTTCACGATACAGGGGAAGAGGCACTGCTCGACGCATTCTTCGAGGAGTCGCTGTCGAAGCCGTCGAGTGTCTCGATCACGCTGTTCAACGATAGTACCGACGCACTGACTGACTCGTCCGATCTGGGCGACATTTCGACCGAACCGACCGGCTCGGCGTTCGCCCGACAGACGGCGAGCTTCGGAACGACCGACTTCAGCAATCAGGACAACTCCGGCGACTGGGAGACGATCATCGCTGACAAGACGTTCGACACCTCTGACTCGAACCAGTCTGTCGACTCCTATGCGGTGATCATCTCGTTCACCTCGGACGACACCGGCGACTCCAGTGCAAACGAGCATCTGCTCTTCACTGGATCGCTGAACCAGTCGTACAATCTCGGGGACATCGATACGTTCACCCTCTCGGGTTCGGGCATCTCCCTGACGTAGAGCCCACTACCGCTTTTTGTCGCACGCAGTTCGCACGTACAATGCTATCTGGAACACATCTGACAGCCAGCCCGGAGACACGTTCCAATAGCTCGCTGTCGTCCTACATCATCGAACGATAGTCCAACTGAATTTACTGATGAATACTAAAAATTTGACAGAGTGTATTGACCACGAACGTCGAAGTACCGCAAATCTAATTTTGGTGAAATAATTTATGGTTCAAGCAGGAGAAACAATCACGTACACATGGAGCGGGGGCGACGATGACGGAAAGCACGTTCTGGATATATCGTCTATTGGTGAGATTACTATAGACTACATCGACGGAGCGGGGGGGACTGGAACAGCGGGTTCTGCTGGTGGTCGCGTTGAAAATGTAACTGCAAACGTATCTAACCACGACACATTATATGTGTGGGTAGCTGGTGGTGATGGTTCGAATACCACTGAACTCGGTCGCTACCAAGGAGGACAAGAAGGGTATATGGGTGGTGGTTCATCAGAAGTATCTGTCGTTAATACCGACGATAGTGACTCTGAAACAGAACCATTCATTGCTGCTGCTGGTGGTGGTGGCGGTGGATATAGTAGTAACCAATTCATAGGAGCAACACGCGGTGGGGGTGGCGCAAGAGGCGGGAGCGGTTCTGACAGTAATAGTGAGGACGGGAATGGACAAGCACCGCCACTTGGTGGCGATGCAGCAATAGACGGTGGGGCTTCAGAAAGTGGTGACGGTGCTATCAGTGGCCACGGCTCTTCTGTTTCTACATCTGGTGGAACAACAATCAAAGGTGGCGGGTCATCAAATGAAACAGGTGGAGAAATCCAAATTACGTATAAAGCAGGCGTTTCTCCACCATCTGCTCCCCAAAACGTGTCTGCGTCCTACATTGCTGATGACCAGATAGACTTCTCGTTCGATGCTCCCCCAGATTGGGGTGGTGAAGAGGGGTCATATGACGTTGAAATTCTTCGAGACAATGGTTCATGGAAGAACCCGTCAGGTGGGCCAACTTCACCGTCTTCTGCTGGCACATACTCGTATGGGCCAAACTCTGACACTGCCTATGGTAGACAAGTTGGGGTAGACTCATCTTTCGAATTCCGCGTTCGAGCAACGAACTCTGCTGGTAGCTCGTCGTGGGGTGTGTCATCAACAATTTACACAACACCAACTCCTCCACATAGTCCAAACACGTCACGCCCAAGTTCGTCTGAAATTGACCACAATTGGACGGTAGAGAGTGATATTGAATCTGGAACAGAAATTCAATACCGCGAAGATACTGGTTCAGGATACGGTGTATGGACCACACTCAGAACAACTGGACCAAGTGTAATTGGATATGTAGAAACAGGATTACCTGAAGATGTACGAAGACAATATAGATATAGACACGTTGTCGGGAGCGAGAATGCATCTGAGTGGGTATATGCTGATTATGGCAATGAAGGAAACATCTATTTCGAAGATAGTTTTGACAGTGGTAATTTAGATAAATGGGATGAAACAACCACCAATGATGCTCGCTCGCAAGTTGTTTCTGACTCAAGTGCAAGAGATAGCATTAGCTATCCTGATACTGGTTCACAATATCTTCGACTCGACGCTTCAGACAGTGTAACAAAAAACCTCGGTGACCTTTCCACCGAAACGGATGTAATTGTTCGTGCAACTATCGGTGTTGAAGGATTGGATGACAGTGGAGATTGGATACACCCACGTTGGTATGATGGAAACAGTTGGAATACACTGAGAGACTTTTCGACAGCATACAATCTTAATGGGTGGGTACAGTTCACTGCTAAAATTCCTGATTCTAATCTTTCAACGAATAATAAATTACAGTTTTTGTGTGCAAGTCAAGGAGGAAACTATCATTACATCGACAGTGTGGTTGTCTCCGACATTCTGCATGAATACACGAATCCCACCGCTCCAAGTGGTCTTTCGTTAGACACGTCAGTTGCAGACGAGATCTCACTTTCATGGAACAATAACAACCCCTTCGGCGACTACTACCAATTCCAGTGGCGTGTTGCTGGTAGTGGAGATAGCTGGACAACTGAATCAGCATCACAAACCACAGCCACCCACACCGGAGTGGACGACGGTGAAAAGTATGAGTATCTGACTGAGGTGACGGTTCAACAAGCTCGGCGTGGTTCCAACAATAATTCGTACCATGCAGAAAGTAGCATTCAAGAAGCGATATCGCTCCTCCCAGCGCCAACGATTAATTCAATAGAATAAATGACAGAACTCACGATAAATTGGTCAGACTTCTCTGACAACGAAGACGGCTTTCGAGTGTACCGCTCGACCTCTTCGGGAACGACCACAGCTGACTACACTCAGATTGCTGATGTTGCCCCGAACACGGCTTCGTACACTGACACGGGGCGAACGAAGGGTGAAACCTACTACTACCGAGTAGAGGCATACACCGAACACACTACGTCACTCTCCGACGAAGTATCCGCAGTAATAACACCCAACTCGGTCAGCTCTTTGACTGCGACGGGTGGGGACCGTGTTGTTGACCTTTCATGGAGCGAGGGGGCAGGCAACAACAGCGGTCATCGAGTGTACGCAGCAGACGTTTCTGGTTCTTCGACTGCAGATTACACGCAGATTGCTGACCTCGCTGCTGGGACGACGTCATACAGTGACACACGAACTCTTCAAGACGGAGAAAAGTACTTCTACCGGGTTGAGACATACTACAGCGGGAAGACTGCGTTATCGCAGGAGTCTGTGGCTGTTACTGATATTCGATCTCCAACGGTTGACTCGCTTGACTACATCAGCGACGATCAGTTGGATCTGTCGGTTACTCACGATTCCAACTACGGGAATCTTCACGTTCAGATTAACCGCGATTCGAACGGCTACGTAAATCCAACTGGCGGGCAAGTGTATCCGTCAAATGGAGGTACATACACCTATGGTCCTAACTCTGACACACCATACGAACAACAGGTTGGTATAGACTCATCATTCAAATTCCGCGTTCGAACTGAAACAGAGCATAGACAAAGCTCGTGGGTGGAAAGTTCGACAGTTTACACAAGCCCGATTCCGCCACACAATCCGAGTGTATCACGGTATAGTGCTACCGAAATCAACGTTTCATGGACCGATAACAGCGATATAGCTGACAAAACTGCGTTATTCTACAGAAAAGACACGGGTAATGGATACGGTAACTGGAACTATGCAGGCGATGGAGCATCCATTACTGGTGTTTCGAAAGGTTCGGAACAGTCTGTGCTTCTATCTGCATCTGACCAGTTCTGGTTGGGAGAAGATATGCGGGTGCAAATAAAACTCCGACATGAACACTTCAGCTCAAATCGCGATTCTTCATTCATCCATTCCGATTACGGCAACAATAACAACGTCTTCTTCGAGGACAACTTCGAAAGTGGCGACCTGAGTGCATGGGATTCAACGAACCTTGGAGGAAATGCGGGGGTGAAGAATAATAGCGAACATCCAGATTTGAATCTTAATGGCTCTGATGAAGGGTCACACCATTTCTATGGTGAAGGAATCAACGACAGTGAAGCAACCTATCTTCAGAAAGACCTTGGTGATTTGAGCAACGAGAAAAATGTAATTGTTAAGTGTGCATTTTCTGTCGGCTCTCTTGACAACGGTACAGAGAACATCGGCGTCTCATGGTACGATGGCTCTTCGTGGCAATCGCTTGAGCATTTCAATTGGGAATATAACAAGCAAGGATGGTTTGAAGTTTCACTGCTTGTTGACTCTTCACTTCTTTCAACAGACAATAAAGTAAGAGTTGGAACCACTACTACTTCAGCTGGGATGTTTGGTGGCGACCACTTTGCAGTTGACCGTGTGGTCGTCAGCGACATTCTCCACGAATACACCAAACCAGCTCAACCGACCAATCCAACATCAGATACCTCAATTGCGCGTGAGATAACGATTGATTGGGACGACAATCGGTCGTTGTCTAACGGTTCCCCCGAATGGTTTGGGCGCACTCACAACTCTGGAAATGGCTTTACGAAGTACTTCGATAACCCACCACACACATGGGATGGACTACTCGATGGGGAGAAATATGAGTGGCGTCCATCGGTCGTTTATCCACAGGATCGGAGAGGGAGTACTGACAACTGGTGGCGTGCAAATGGACCGACAGTAACCGCAACGACGAAGCTCCCTGCATTGTCGGACCTCTCAATCTCCGATGTTGATACCAACAGTGCCGTCGTAGGTGCGACGGACAATGCGAATAACAGAGACGGATATCGAGTGTTCAAAGGTCGTGATGGGCACTTGGAATTTGACCCTTCACAGAACCAACACGTCATCACGCCACTACAACCGTCCGACATAGGTGTTGACGGAGATTCACCCAAAACGGTTATCGCTACTGTAAACACATCTAATACCAATAAATCAAATCGTGCTGTATGGGAATTTGGAAATCAGGGAACATCTGGTGAAGAATTTTCATTCCGTCGAACAGACTATTCTGAATCTGATGGTTTCAGTTGGCGAGCGCAGTTTTGGAGTGGAGATTTGAATTTCACAGGTGGTAGACTAAATGAAGACATCACTATTGCGCTCACCTATGGAGAGGGTACTTCGGAAGCGTATATTAATGGTAGTTCAAAAGGTGATCTTAACCGCGTTCTCAATACCCAAGATGGTCAGTCATTCCGTTTGGGGCATTGGTCCGGTAAAGAATATTGGGATGGGGATATTAAAGATGTAAAAGTCTACGATCGCCGTCTTTCATCTTCGGAAGTCTCTGCCGACGCTGAAGGAGAATTAATTAACGACGGGCTTCAAATGTGGCTTCCACTGAACGACGGTTCAGGAAACACCGCTGAAGACTACATCAACAACTACGATGGCGACTTAATTAATTCCCCAACATGGGTCGGTGGTGGCCCGATCGAGCAGGACGGAGCAGACATCGCTCCAGTAGACTTCCCGCGATATTGGGACATATCGCAATACGGTGGAGACGTAGAGGTATTGGGAAGTTATGAAGGATACGAGGATGTTGTTCAGCTCGACCGTGTTGACGGACGGTTTGATGATCTATTCTCAGGCCAATTCAAGCAGAGTGACTTCCCTGACTTTGAGGGTGATGGGAACTACGTCCACATCGGATTCTACGCAAAGTGGGACCAAGTAGTTGGTTGGGGGACTGGCTTTGGTAGAGGAGAATGGGTTGTCAAACCCGACCCAGATCCGAACAAATACCAATATTATGAAGCCCGCTCAGATGGACAGAACGGCGAGTATTTCAGAATGTACTACAGTAAACAAGATTCTGGACCCGCTGTCTATGTAGCTGAACCTGATATATGGAAAGAAGGCGTTGACCCCCCATATCGAACAATCGAGCACACCATCGATGGCCTCCCCGAGGGTGAGGCCTACGTCACACGGATGAGCACATTCACTGAACACACGGAGACATTCGACCAATGAGCCCAGCGACTTTCACGACCGAGCTGCCCGAGCCGACCAACCTCACGATTATTAACGACGCTGGCGATCTCGCCATGTCGTGGACTGTCCAATCATCGGACCAGACAGGATTTGCCATCTATCGGAAAGATAGCACTGGCTCAGTGACCCAAATTGCGACTGTTGGCTCAACAACAACGTCGTACACTGATACAGCAGTCTCGCCGACGGACGACTATACATACTCGGTCGAAGCAACGACCGAAGATGCAACGAGTGAATACAACACTGCGACATGGACAAACGGTAATCGTCCTGTAACAGCATGGACCAGTGCCAACGTAACTCCTGAGACCGAGAGAACCGCAAGTGTGAGCCAAACGCTTGCAACGCTCGGTGTCGGCGTTGCCTCAAGTGTCACTAGTACAGCGTCTGCTGCAACGACAAACAGCGCGTCGGGAGGGTCTACGACTGCAGGTGGGTTCACGAGCCAGCAGGACGAGTCAGACATGACGTCGATGGAGTCCGCCGTAGCGCCATCAGATGAGACCACAACAACGACTGATGGTGCAACGATCACATCGACGACGCAAACACGATCTGCAGCTGTATCGACGAGCTCGACTGGTGTAAGCGCCACCGGCCAATCCGGGCTTGTCTCCCACGACAGTGGTACGTTTGTCACGCCAAGTACGACTGGGACACAGCAGATCACTGACGTCGGGTTCGAGCCCGATCTCGTTGTCTTCGACGCAACGAACACAAACGGCCAGTTCGGCACCGAGAAGAATTCCGGTTCGACCTACGGACTTACTCGTGGTGCAGCTCACCGATCGAGGGATGGAGAAATCAGCGAACAGTACATCTCTGCAGCGTCTGATTCCCACTCAACAAACGAAGCATCTGGGGAGGCCGGCTTCGGTAGCAGCCTCCACGTGCTATTCCACAACGACGCGATCACCGGAACCATCGATGCTTCATGTGTAAGCATGGACAGTGATGGCTTCACCCTCGACTACAGTACGGTCGATCCCGGATCAAAAATCATGCATAGCCAGGTGCTGGTCCAATATACGGCCTACGAGTTCGATGATCCAAGTCGGGCATCTGTTGGGCACTTCCGATGTCCGGATTCGGCACGGACGATCACAGAGTCTGTCGGGACGAACGCTGATTATATCGAACTCCGCGCCTCGAATATCGTTGGTGGCCCGACCGATACGAATAATGCAACACCGAGTACGTATGGCCACACATTCGGCTGGATTGTTGATGACGGCTCCATCACCCAGATCACCGCTGCCCAAGGATCAGAGCCAACCAACATCAACAGCCACCACAGTTCACTACACACTGATAGCGCACTCTCGATTCCGTTCCAGAATACTGATACAATCGACGGTGAAACACGAGCAACCGCAACAGATCTCACTGATGGTCTGCTGTCCCTCGACTTCACGTCGGTCAACTCGAGTAACACCGGGCGATCACAGAACATGGTTCTCTACGTGGCGATGGATACCGGGGGACAGACACCCGAGCTCGCAGTCACTGAGACACCAACATCACCATCGACGATCGGTGTACCCGCTGGGTTCGAGCCAGCCCACGTCGAGCTCGTCCAACTCGGCTCTGTATACGAATTGAACACGACGAAATCGTTCAATAACAGTCCGTGGGGCTGGACCTTCGGCACGCTGGATGCTGGGGCAGAGCACTACTACGGCTACTGGGTCAACAGCACGTCGACGAATACACATCGCGCTGCAAGTGCGACAGGGAAATCGATCCGGATGGACTACGTTGACGCCGGTGGAAACAACGGCGGGAGTAGCACGCTCGGGACGATGTCTGCAGCCGGAGATGGGACTGATCTCACATACTCGAATATCTCCGATGGAAACGGACAGCGCCTTGCTGATGGGACAAAGCAGGTCTCAATTGCATGGAAGCAGCCAACTGGAGGCGACGGACGAACGCCTGTTATCTCCACAACGAGAAACGGGGACGTTTCGAGCCTGCTCACCGATGCGTCTCTGAGAGCACACTCGACTGGCTCCATCAGATCCGCCATCCCGACTACAGGGACAACCGTCAGCGTCGAACAGACCAATAGCCAGCTCTCCGACAAGCGACCGATCGTAGCGACCGACCAAGTGACGAACTGTGAACCGCAGTTGGTTTCTGTAACATCACAGACTGCATCCAGTACAACGTCAACTGATGTTGAGGCCACACGACAGACCGCAGGCAGTGATTCGACTGGGGCAACAGCAAAGATCACCTGTGCAGTCGACGTGACTACGTCTGCGACAACCGTACAGACTGTCGACCCAACAACCAGGACGGCAGCTGGAGACGAACGTCCGTCACCAGAAATTGCTGTCACACCATCGGCATCGATTCCAACGACCACAACGTCACGTGGAGCCCCTGTCGACGCGGAACTGTCTCCGGTACCAGGAGAGCAAGGGTTCATTACGAAGCTCGATGAGCCTGGTCCGATCACTGTCTCCACAGAAAGCGCGACCGGGAGTGTGACAACAGCTGTGGTCGTTCCTGCATCAGTTGGCACTGGATACACTGTCACCAACCCAGTATACCCCGGATCCAAGACCGTAGACCAGACATCGATGACGACAATCAGTGGGGAGCCACTGAACTCGGCAGCCCGACTCACTGTTGTGAGCGCTGTCAGTACCACACAGGCATCGACAATCCAGAGTGGTCCACCGGCCCTGACGATCCCTGCCGAACACACCTCGGTCACTAGTCGTACAACGGGTGGTGCTGCATCAACTACAGCAGTAACGTCTGCTCGTACTACCGAGTCTGTCTCCACGAGACTGATTGCGAGCGCGATCGGGCTCGTTTCGACTGGTGCCGGTTATCCGGCAGATGCGACGGCAACGAGTGTGACAAGCGAACCGGCGACATCGGCAACCGCACAATCGGAGCTGACGACCGTGGCGTGTACAGTACGAACAGGTACTGGTCTGACAACACAGACGAGTGACTCCGAAACAGCAGCAATCAGTGGCTCTGCGACCGATCCATCGGTACAACGTGAGACCACCGACGACTCGATCTCAGCTGCTGGACAGGCAACAGGGACTGTCTCAGGTGCAAAAACGATCGTGACAGATGGTGGTGTGAGTACCACATCGAGCTCGGCAACAACGTCGACGCCGATGACGACAACAACGTCCGGCCCAGCTCCTGGACATGCAACAGCCACCCCTGGCGATGGACAGACAGTTCTCACTGTCTCAGCTGCTGTTACCACCGCGACCACGTCACCATTGAAGACGACAGAACAGACAGCAACTGTGGTACCGGGTGCGCCAGTAGTCGGCAGCGCGCGCGTACTCAGTAGTATTCCAGAAACGTCGGTCATCTCACCGAGTACTCGACAGTCTGCCACCGGAACCGCACTACTGTCGGACCCACAGACGACAGCTGTGTCTGGGAACCGAACGGTGACGAGTTCAACCGTCTCACCAGCAGCTGGGCCTGTACTCCTCGAGGCTGTGGCTGGAATCACCGACACCGGAGCAACGACAGTTGTCTGTGATCCACTGACGGCCATCGTCGATCACAGCCAGACAGAACAGGCTGAGACGGCAACGATCGGTGTCGACCCAGCTATCTCGACGACGGCCGGATCCACTGTTGATGCAACGACGGCACAGTTCGTCGGCCCATCGAGTCTGACTGCTAATGCGTCGGCAACCTCAGCAGATGTGGGAACTGAACGCGACATTACAGCAACACCACACACGGCAGCAGCAACGACGACGCAGCTTGATCTCGGATCAAAAAATGCCGTGACAGCAATCTCTCCGATCGCCGGCGCAATCACCACAACGGAATCGCCCGCATTCAACGCGAGTGCCAGCGGACGAGCTCGGACTGTCGATCCGAAAACAAACACTACGGCTGCACCGACACTGCCCCAGTCTGTGACCAACACAGCTGGTGAGGGTGAAACAACGACAACTGCCACGCCAGCCGTCACGACTGTTTCAACACGGACCCTCGACGATACCAACCTGATCGCGTTCCCATCACCAGTATCAGCTGATGGTGATGCACTGATAGTCGATGCACAGACAACAGTAACCGGAGGAGCTCGCACGACAGCAACCGTAACATCACCGACGGTCAGCGACCCCGAAACCGACACCCTCGATCGGGCAAAGGTGGCTTCAGCGACTGTCACAGAAACGGTAGTGACGGCTTCGCTCACGGGAGTCGTCGAAACACAACACTCGGCAGGACAGACGATCAGTGTCGATCCAGACACCACTGTTCTGACCAGCGACGCAACCACGAATACGACCACCATCGTTGCTGTGACCGATCCCGACACGAGCGTCGTCGTCCCGTCTGACCCAGCACACGGTGAGCTCATCGGTCACACCATCGACCCGATGACGACCGTACTGACTGCTGACTCACTAACTGGTGTATCGGGGGCGACCATCACGGCTGCCATCGGGCTCAAGCCAGGCGTGCCACGTCTGAGCGTCTCCCTCGATCAGTTCATCAATCGCGGATCGTTCATCGGGTGGACGCCGGACCAGATCCCAGAGCGGGCACTCACCATCATCACCACCGATCGCGAGCTCGAGTTCCGGTCATAGAGAACACTGGTGACAGACACGATTCCTGTCACCAACTCCGGTCAACAATTGTCGCATATGAGTGACGCTGATTTCCATATCAAAACCGGTGACACGTCTCCATCGTTGGAGGTGGCGCTCACTGACCAGAATGGCCAACCAGCGAGAGATCTTACCGATACAACCGTCAGGTTCGTCATGCGTGACCCAGATGATGATGAAGCCCGTATCGACCGGGAAGCAATCATTCTCAACGCTGAAGACGCCGTTGTCGTCCATCAGTGGCGTCCAAACGACACTGCCGAACCTGGGACCTATCTCTGCGAGTTCAGAGTGGACCTGAACGGTGGTGTTGGTGGCGCATTCTCTCCTGACGAAACGTACCCGTCGGATGACTATGCAGTAATCGAAGTTACGGAGGCACTCTAATGGCATTCCCACGAACAGCAGACGTCGTCCCAGCAGGCGAGAATCGACTCATCGTTCACAACGGTTCGACCATCATCCTCGTCGACGATGATACCGTTGCCGTCATCGATGGGTCAACGCTCGTCCTCGAACAACGATACGAGACACACTCGTACGCTCGAACGGATGCCCAACGAATCGCCCAACGGCTCATGCTCAAAGGCGATTCGCCGACTGAAGTCCGGCGCTCGCTCGAAGGATCGACGGAGTACGGACGAGTTTCCAGCGAGTAAGTCGTTTCCGAACATTTACGTAGGCCACACCCATACGGACGTAGTGCCCGCAGAAGCCCACGGACCCACACCATCTGGACCATGGAGTGGGCCCAGTTTGGGTTTCCAGGGGTGGACGGTATCCGATCCGACCAACCGAACATTGTGTGTCACCGCCCGTCCGGACAACTAATCCAGGTCCGGACGGAACGTCGCATGGTCAGCCCATTCGACCTTACTGACAAGCAAGAAGCATTCGTGGGGAAGGACATCGGCTATTACTTCGGCGATCGACAGTCCGGCAAGAGTACGGCCGTCGTTCATCGAGCCATCCAATCCGCACTCAACGAGCCAGTCATCGTCGTAGCGCCGAACATGCAGATGGCAGAGCTCCTCCGTGAGCAGGTCCTCGAGCTCTGCGACGATGCGCCTCGGATGGACGCCCGGAACACAGTCGCGCTCTACGGTGGGGAGGCGATTCGATTCCGAACTGCCAGCCAGATGGAGAACATACGGTCGATCCATGGGTTCAACGGCGACATCATTGTCGACGAGGCACACGAGGTGCCGGACGATATCATCAAGAACATCCTCACCTACGATGCAAACAGTGGCGCAACCAGCGGGTTCGCCGGTGAGCGATTTCGGAGGCTTCGCGACTACGCGAAGTGGGGGAAGTACGGTAGTGTCGAAGTCGACGCGATCGAATCCAGTGTGGAGTCCTCGAACGACGAATCGGCTGCTGCCCGATCGAAGCCGGTCAACGAACTATGGTGAACGCTGACGTACCCACGCTCGAGGAGATCGAATCGTACATCGCCGACATCATCCACAACATCGATGTCGCACTTCCAGCGCCGAACGTCTCATGGGTCGATGATGAACCCACGCCCCACCACGGCGTGCTTGCCCGCTACGATGTCACGTTCGTCGTCGATGGTCGCGCGTGTGGCTTCACCGTAGACTTCCGCCGATGTGATACCATCGACGACTCGCTCTTTCTCGACACGCTTGCGGTGAAGCTTGCGGAGCTCGCACCGCAAGAGCGTCGCTAACCTGTCGCTCCCCACGTTCGTACACTGTACGAACTAGTCGCATGTCCTCCTCCGCAGATTCGCTTACAGACTACGAACACCTACGGGAAAACCCATCTGAGGCAGTTGAACTCCTCATCGGGAAAGAGCCGTTCGACTACCAAGCCAACTTCCTCGACCATCCTGCCCGCCACAAGGCGTTCGTGTCGGGCCGACAGGTCGGAAAGTCCCTGACTGCAGCCTGGTACGGGCTGATGTACGCCATCACCCATCAGGGCGCGATGGTGCTGATTACGGCGCCATCCCTCCGGCAGTCCTCAATGCTGTTCAAAACGCTTCGCTCTGAGATGAGCGAATCCGGGATGGCTGACACCGCCTGGGGTGTCGACCGCGACACACAGACCATCATCGAGTTCGATAACGGTTCCGAGATCCACTGTCTCCCGACCGGGCGCGACGGGTCGAAGATTCGTGGCTACTCGGCCGACATGGTCATCGTCGACGAGGCATCCTTCATCGAAACGTCGATCTTCGAAGACGTGATCGAGCCCATGACCTTCGCGACTGGTGGCCAGATCATCCTCACGTCAACGCCGTGGGGCACCTCCGGCTTCTTCTACGACAAGGCGACCAAGTGGGCAGCCGACGGGAAAGACGGGACGTTCTCGACGTGGGACCCAGAGACTGGCCGAGGAATCTCCTCCGGGCAGAACCCGCTCGTGTCCGACGAGGACCTGGAGGAGTTCAAGGATGGCAAGACGAAGCGCCAGCTCCAACAGGAGGTCTGGGGCGAGTTCGTCAAGGACGGGTCACAGTTCTTCACGACCGAGTCCATCCGGCAGTGTCAGGCCGACCAGACGGAGATCGCCCAGACTGGCGAGAACGCGTATCTGGGTGTCGACGTAGCTGCAGCCGGTGCCGACCAGACGGTGTTCACGATCATCGACGACCATGGCAACGTCTTCCGCGAGCAGGAATCCCACGACGAGATGGGTGTGCTTGGGGCTGCAGATCGCGTTGCCCAACTCGACAACCAGTGTCACTTCGCCGAGATCGTCATCGATCGATCGGGACTCGGGCAAGGTACTGTCGAGAAGATGCCCGACTACGGCGCGATCGACAACCGTGTCGAGACGGTCTACTTCTCCACCCAGAAGAAGCAGACGGCCTACCAGAGTCTGAAAGCCGAGCTCGAACAGGGTGCGCTGACGCTCCCGAACGATCGCATCCTCCGGCGTCAACTGGAGAACATCGGCTACACGAAGACGAAGACGGGGAACCTGAGCCTCCACGGGAAGGATGGGTTCCACGATGACTACGTCGACTCGCTGTGTCTCGCTGTCTGGGCGATGCCGAACACTGCGGGCGATAACCAGCGCGGGGCTCGGGGCGCGACCGAGGCAGTTACGTCCGGAACCGGTCGGCCTGGTGCAACGAATCCACTGTCGGGGTCGAGTGGGCGACGTGGAGGCAAGGGCGCGAGCTCACGCGGTCGATCCAACCGCGGGCGAGCGTCGAGGAACCGTCGATAACGGTCAGGCGTGAGCAGTCCGTGGTAGTGCTGACAGTCGGTTGACAACACACAGT